>JAQVQN010000232.1 GCA_028701555.1 Kiritimatiellia bacterium
GGCCAGCAGCAGCACATTGAGCCCCATCTGCCTGTAATAGCAGGCGATGGTGACTGCGGTATAGACCGAGGCCTCGCGCGCCGCCACCGGCATTGACGATGTGTTGCAGATGATTACGGTGCGGTCCATCAGGCTCTTGCCGGTGCGCGGGTCGTTCAGTTCCGGGAATTCGCGCAGGGTTTCAACAACCTCGCCCGCGCGTTCGCCGCAGGCTGCCAGCACGACGATGTCCACATCGGCATAACGCGAGGTGATCTGCTGCAGCACGGTCTTGCCTGCGCCGAAAGGGCCGGGTATGCAGTAGGTGCCGCCGAGCGCGACCGGAAAAAAGGTGTCGATTGTACGTATGCGGGTGGTCATTGTGTCCACCGGCTTTAAGCGTTCCGCGAAACAGGTGACAGGCAGCTTGACCGGCCAGCGTTGCAGCATAGACACGCTGTGGTCACGACCGGCTTCGTCGGTGATGACGGCGATCTCATCTTCCACCTTATAGTTGCCTGCTTTCTTTACGCTTTTGACCTTGTACGCACCCTGCATGGCAAAAGGCACCATGATGCGATGCGTGAAAATGCCTTCCGGAACCGTGCCGAGGGTCTCGCCCGCTGTTATGCGTGCGCCGGGTTCCGCAACCGGCGTGAAAGCCCATTCTGCGGAGCGGTCAAGCGCGTCCAGATAAGTTCCGCGCTGCAAGAAAAAGCCGCACTGTTCCGCGAGCTGCGGCAGCGGGTTTTGCAGTCCGTCGTAAATCTGCTTGAGCAGTCCCGGGCCCAACTCGGCAGCCAGCAGGTTGCCGGTGAAATCGACCTCGTCGCCGACTGACAGGTCGCGAGTATCCTCGAAGACCTGCATATCGGCCAGCCTGCCGCGTATGCGCACGATCTCGCTCATCAGACGTTGTTCTGTTCCGTCTTGGCTGATACAGGCGTATCCTACCTCGTTTTGCGCCACTGCGCCTTCGAACACGACGGTAATCATATTACCGTTCACACCGACTATTTTTCCCTTAGTTTCCATAAAGCTCACAACTTATCGTCTTGGGACGGTTCAGCAGACTCGTCAGGCAGTCTGACAGCCGTCATTTTTTTAAATTCAGCCGCGCCTTTCTCAGCGTCTAGCGCGGCTCTACGGAGCAGGATAGCGAGTTTGGCGGCATAGGTGAACACGGCGTTTTTACAGAGCGGGTCAGGTCCTTGCAACTCATCCGCGATCAGCCAGCGGATCTTGTCCAGCTCCTCGTCCCGCCTAAGAGGGTCACTCTCCTGAAAAGCGTCGTCGACCATGCCCTCGATACGCATGTCGCAGCCTTTAGCATCCCGCAGCCAGCGCGCAGAATCGGTGCCTGTTAAGCGGGCGCGTTCACGTGCTGTGGCGTTGCGCAAGATAGTCTCCCTGTCCTGCCAGGCGACAACGAAAGGGTGGCTGCAGGTTTCGCTGTTAAGCACAGCCTCAACGGCTTCGGCGTCAGCGTTGCCAAGTTGCTCACGGCAGGCAGCTGCAAACGTTTCTGCGGTCACAGACGGAGCGGTGCCGAATTTAAGCATTGGCAGACTTGAAAGTAGATAGATCAGGCTCATTGTTTCATCAAGGCTGCCAAACGCGGGCGGAGCTGTTTTGCCAAGGCGTCGGCGACAGCCGCGCCGGTGAAGGAGTGTTCCACGCGGCCGTCCGCCAAACTCACACGGAAACCGCTGCCCGTGGTCTCGTCGGTTACGATCTCCAGTCCCTCGGCTGCGTCATTGGCGAGGCGCGCGCGCAAGACTGCGGCAAGTTTCTCGCCAGCCGCAAGTTCCACCTTGGTGTTGCCCTCCAGATATTTGCGGACGGCCTCGGAGGCCAGCTCAGCTACAAGCTCATCCTTTGATAAAGCGGTGTTGACCTCGGACAGGAGCAGGTTGTTAAACAATTTGGTGACAGCGCCCTCGACATGGCTGACCGTGTCACGCGCGGCCTGACGCACCGTCTCCTCGGCCCGGTGGCTGAAAGAATCGGCATCCTGTCGGGCGGTCTCCGCAAGCTTGGCTGCTTCTGCTTTAGCGGCTTCCAGCAGTTTGTCGGCCTGCGCTTTCGCGGCGCTGAGGATCTTGTCAGCGTCCCTGCGCGCCTTGTCGACACCTTCGCGCTGTATTTTCTCCAAAATCGGCTGTAGCTCTTGTGTCATGTCTCTTACCTGCGGTTTATCGGTTGCTTCTTAAAACCCAGAACCCGTAACTTTAAATTACGGCGCAATCGTCGTAAAAATGGACACACATTTTAAGTGATAATCATGCCTACAGTCAATTAAATGATTAAGATTTTTGGCAGTTCCGTAAATGATTACGCAATAATTCCGCAAGGTCTTCGTTGATCAGCCATATTTCGGTTAACGGAAAGAGTGAAGGATGCTATTATATGAGTGTGAAAAGATTAGATTTTTTTATTTTGGGGATTTTTTATTGTTTTGGGGTTGCGGGAGCGCTAGCGGAAAACGCGGATTGGGTGAAGCGCTTGGAGGTGCCTGACCGTGAGTCGTTGGCTGCCATGAATCTGTTGGTCGACCAACATGGGGATCTGCGGGTCAGGTTACGTGATCCTGAAAACAACAACTGCCTTGAGATCAGCGTAAACGGCACGGGAACGCGCTGCCGTTTTTTACCGGACGATTTTTTTCCTGAAGAGCTGCGGAAAAAGGTTTCTACTTTTCCTTGCCCTCCGGTTACGGTTATTGGCGGCCCACGCTGGTTCGTGCTGAAGCGCGCCGCAGACTCATGGATTGCCTATGTCGACGAGCAGCCGGTCTTGCGCATGCCGGAAATGTGGTCTGGAGGCATGGGGCTTTTGCATGCTGCTGCCAACGCGCCCGGCGAGGATATTAAAGACGATTACACGCAAAGGCTGGGCGGGTTCAAGTTCGAGGATAATTTTCTGGTGCCGGCCGGTTCAGAGTTTCCGCCGACATGGGAGATAATGTCCGGCATATGGAAGCTGCATTCAGTCACCGGATCAATCAGTGGTTCGTCAGGCGGTTACCAGCTTGCGCGTCAGCCCCGGCCGGAGAAGAGCCCGAACTTTTATACTCTTGAAGGCGGCGGCACGAATGCGGTGGTTTTGGCTGGCGAACCTTTTTACAATCGGTATGTGTTGCGGGCGGCGGTTCAGCACAACAGCGGAACCAACGGGTTGGTTTTTCTGGCAGGGGAATTCGGAGGCTATTTCGCTTTCACCACTCGCACTGACCCGATCACCGACCGCTTGACGCTTGATCTGTGGCGCAAGCCGCGTCAACCGGATGGGCAGGTAGAGTATCTGGACACGGTGGAGACCGAACTGCCTGCGGGCCAGTGGCTACTGCTTGAAGTGCAACTGCACGACGACCGCATAATCTGCCGCGCTGACAACATCGAGGTCATCCGGCGAAGAATGCTTTTGCCGCCAGGCGGACGTTTCGGTCTTTTCTCCACCATGCCCGATGGAGAGACCACACGTTTTGACGATGTGGTGGCAGAAACCCACAGAGACCGGCTGTTCGACGCGCCGGAAGATGTGGCATTCGCGACGCGGAGTCAGGTGCCGGGAATGGCCTCGCTGATGCGGCAAGGCACCACATGGGTTTATTTGCCGCCGGGTCTTGGTACGACAAATCACTGGGAGTATGGGTCTCCCACAGACGGTGCCTTGCGGCAGGAAGCGCTTTTCGTAGCCACTTCAGGCAAATTCGTTTGCGGTCTAACCACGGCTGCCGAAACCTCCGGCAATAGTCATTTCCGTTTCACCTGCGTACAGAGCGATAATTCCAGAAGTTATCTGCTGGAGCATGTGACGCCTACCAACACGGCGCTGCTCGACACCCACACAGCGACTTTTAGCAGCAACCGGGTGCATCTGGCCATTGACTCGCTGCGGCCCAAAGAACTGAGGTGCTATGCTGACGGC
Source organism: Kiritimatiellia bacterium (assembly GCA_028701555.1). Lineage (GTDB taxonomy): Bacteria > Verrucomicrobiota > Kiritimatiellia > RFP12 > UBA1067 > JAQVQN01. The sequence continues at coordinate 3,910 of JAQVQN010000232.1, forward strand.
AGGATGGTGTGCTTTGACCGACCAGCAGATGTTCAGGCCGGCGGCGTGCAGGGCGTTTTTGCGGTTTCGGCGGGCGATCTGTTTTTCACTGCGCCGGAAGTTCAGTCGAGGGATCTCGTGCCCAGCGAACGGTTCGAAAAAAACCCGTTGTACGTGAATGACCCGTACATGCGTCACTGGGCTTCGCCCGAGGGGCAATGGGTGACTTTCAAAGACGGAATGACATGGTTCAAAGGCGATATCACAGGTCCAGTGAAGGTGCGCCTGCCTGTTGTCAACGGTATGGAACTGCATCTTTTCGTGTCGGAGAATGCGTCCAACGGCTTGTGTCGTGTCAGTGTCAGTGATGACACCATCAGTGTATTCACGCCTGATTCCGGGGCTGAAGCCGCTTTTACGGTGGCGGCAGCCGAGGTCCCCGAAATCGCAATCGACAAGGAGAAGGCGCGGCTCTTCACGCTGGGGGTTGAAGGTCTTGTCGTATGGCTGGGCGGAGACGATACGCTGTTGGCCAAAACCCATTTATCGGAGCCGCCGCAAGGGCGCAAGATGCGTATTGCCGGAATGACGGTCGGAAACTTGAGCCGGACGCTGGTGAAGCGCGATAATGTATTTGACACCCTGTTCACCGAGTCGCTCTACAACTGGAC
>JAQVQN010000233.1 GCA_028701555.1 Kiritimatiellia bacterium
CTCATTTGCCGACGCAGAAACGGCTGAAGACAGCGTCAAGCAGGTCGTCGGTATAAACCCGTCCCACGATGCGTCCCAGCGCTTCGGCAGAGGCCCGCAGATGGCTGGCGACCAGCGCCAGGTCAGGCGCGGGTGTGCCCGCCAGTAAGGCGTCGGCCGCGCCTGCCTGCGTGATAGCCTCGCGCAGTTCCGTGACATGCCGCTGCGAGACCGCTGCATGACCCTCAACAGAATCGTGCAGTTCCAGCAGGGCTGACAGCGCCACCCTAAGAGGCTGCAAACCTTCGCCGCTCTTGGTGGAGAGGCACACCGCTGTCAGCCCTTGCGGGACAGGTGGCGGCGAAAAAGTCGGCAGGTCCTTTTTGGACAAAACCAGCAAGGTTTTTTCTGCTGGCAAAGCCGCCAACTCTTCAAGCGCATCATGCCCAGCCGCAACGGAGCCGTCAAGCACATGGATATTAAGATCGGAGCGCGCGATCAGGGTGCGCGCCCGGTCGACACCCTCCTGCTCCACAGCGTCGCTGCTTTCGCGCAAGCCCGCAGTATCGACCAAGCGCAAGGGTACGCCGTCAAGCGCATAAAACTCCTCTATGACGTCGCGGGTGGTTCCGGGCTGTTCATGGACGATAGCGCGCGCATGCCCCAGCAGAGCGTTAAGCAGAGAGGACTTGCCGGCGTTCGGGCGGCCGCTGATTACGACCAGCGCGCCTTCACGCAAGAGTTTGCCTTCGTGCCATGTTGCGGCCAAGCCTTCCAAGTCCAACCGCGCAGCAGCGAGCCGTGCCGCCGCCCGCTCCATAAATGCGGGAGGCAGCTCCCCCTCGTCAAAATCCAGAAAATGTTCGACTTCGGCGCAAAGTTCAAGCATGGCCTCATAACAAGCGCCGACGCTGCGCCCCAAAACGCCTTCAAGCTGCATGCGAGCCGCTTGTGCGGCGCGGTCGGTTTTTGCCGAGATCAGGTCACAGACCGCCTCGGCCTGGGTCAGATCCATGCGTCCGTTAAGAAAAGCGCGGCGGGTGAACTCACCCGGCTGAGCCGGGCGGGCGCCGGCCGCAAGCACAGCCTCCAGCAGGCGGCGCGCGGAGACCGAGCCGCCGTGTCCCTGAATCTCCAGCGTATCCTCTCCGGTATAGCTGCGCGGTGCGCGGTAGACCAGAAACACGGCGTCATCAATGCGTTCCCGCGTGACAGGATGAAGCACTGCCGCATGAAAGAATGTTCCGCCTTCGCGATCCGAGGTTTTGCCGGTCGCATCGGGGGTCAGGCGGTCGCCAAGTGCCAGTGCACCGGCACCGGAAACGCGCACCACGCACACGCCAGCAGGCCCGGGCGCGGTCGCCACGGCAGCGATGGGGGCTTCAAATAAACGTTCTAAATTCAACGCTCAACGCTCAACTTTCAAGTTATGGCACTAAAGGTTGGCAAAAGGGTTCGCGGTAAACCCGCTGCCGGAACTGCGGGGGCGCGGAGCGCCTGTCCTAGCAGGTTCGGCTGTACGCGGGGTTAACGGGGCGGGCGGGCGGCGCGGTCCGGTTCCAAGAGCAGCCCGTTCGGGTTTCGCTGCTTGAGACTTGGCGCTGAGCGAGATCCGTTTGCGTTGCAAGTCTACAGACAGTACGCGGACTTTGATGCGGTCGCCAGCCTTGACCACTTCAGAGGGATCGCTTACATAGCGGTCCGATAGTTCTGAAACATGCACCAAACCGTCCTGATGCACGCCGATATCGACAAAGGCTCCAAACGCCGTGACATTCGTGACGACGCCTTCCAGCACCATACCGTCCTTGACATGCGCTATTTCCGTCACGTCCTCGCGGAACTCCGGGCTCTTAAAAGTTTCACGCGGATCACGGCCGGGTTTTTTCAGCTCGGCCAGAATATCGCGGAGCGTGGCCTCGCCAACGGTTGCGGAAAGGTAGCGCGACAAAGGGATCTTGTCCACAAGAGTGGCGTTGCCGATCAAGTCATGCAGTTTAACACCGAGATCAGCGGCCATGCGTTCCACCAGTTCATACCGTTCAGGATGCACGGCAGAGGCGTCAAGCGGGTTGTGACCGCCGCGTATACGCAAAAATCCGGCGGCCTGTTCGAAAGTTTTGGGACCCAGCCCCGGCACCTTGCTGAGTTGGCTGCGGCTGGTGAAAGCGCCTTTTTCATCGCGGTAATTTATTAATTTTTTGGCGATGGCTGGACCGATGCCGGAGACCCGCGTGAGCAGCGGATAACTGGCGGTGTTTAGTTCCACTCCGACGTGGTTGACGCAGCTCACGACGACCTCGTCGAGTTTGTCCACCAGCAGCGGCTGGTGCACGTCGTGCTGATATTGACCCACGCCGATAGCCTTGGGGTCGATCTTCACCAGTTCAGCCAGCGGATCCTGCAGTCTGCGGCCGATCGAGACCGCGCCGCGGATGGTTAGGTCCATATCCGGAAATTCCTCGCGGGCCACTTCAGAGGCGCTATAAACCGAGGCGCCAGATTCATTGACAGCGATGACGTGAACATCCTTGATGTTGGCCTCGCGCAACACGCCGCGCACAAAAGTCTCGGTTTCGCGTCCGCCCGTGCCATTGCCGACAGCCACGGCATACGGGCGATATTTAGCCACCATCTTGCAAATATCAACCTTGGCTTCGATGGCTTTGCGGTCACCTTGCGAGGGATAGATCGTGCGGGTTTCCAAAAATTTGCCGGTAGCGTCAAGCGCCGCGCACTTGCACCCGGTGCGCATTCCAGGGTCGATGCCGATGACCGGCTGCGAGCCCAAAGGTGACTGCAGCAGCAGATTGCGCAGGTTACGCGCGAAAATATCAACTGCAGCGCGGTCAGCCTTGAGTTTCATTTCAACCAGCACATCGATCTCGACACTAGGCGTGATCAGACGTTTGAAGCCGTCGGCGACAGCCATCTGCAGATGTTCGGCAAACGGGGAACTGTGATTCAGTTTGCACATTTCTCCTATGCGCAGCAGCAGGGGCTTTGGATCAAACGTCAGGCGGACTTTAAGCACACCTTCGGTCTGTCCGCGCCGGATCGCCAGAAACCGGTGCGAGGGAATCTGCGCGGCTTTTTCTTGAAAGTCATAATACTGTTCAAACTTAGTGGGTTCTGCAGGACGCGGCTCGACCGCTTCTGAAACTATGACTCCTTCAGCGGCAAATGTCTGTCGCACCATACCTCTGACCTCGGCATTTTCGGCGACCATTTCCGCGACTATATCGCGGGCGCCTGCCAATGCTTCAGCCATATCCATCACACCTTTTTGTTCATCTATAAAACCAGCCGCCGCGTTCTCTGGGCTATCAGCACCCTGGGCCATAATCATTTCCGCCAGCGGCTCTAGTCCCTTCTCGCGGGCTATGCTGGCGCGTGTGCGGCGTTTTGGTTTATAAGGCAGATAGAGATCTTCAAGCGCGGTTTTAGTAGAACAGGCTTTTATTTTTTCTGACAACTCTGCTGTGAGCTTTCCCTGCTCACTGATAGAACCCAGCACGGTTTTGCGCCGATCTTCAAGATCCTTATGATAAATCAAGGCTTCTTGAATCCGTGAAATTTTTACTTCATCAAGCTCGCCGTGCGCCTCTTTGCGGTAGCGCGCGATAAAAGGTATGGTGTTGCCTTCTGACAGTAGCATCTCAACCGCGATGATTTGGCGCGGCGCGGCAGAAATTTCCGACACCAGCTTTTCAAGGGCGGTTTTGCCAACTTCGCTGCTTAAAAACATTTCACCCATCTTTTTCAATCCTTGTCAAAAAAAAACCGAAAACCTTAAAAGCGGTTTCCGGTCTATAAAAGTGGTTGCCTCATTAGGATTCGAACCTAAACAAGCAGTTCCAGAGACTGCTGTGCTACCGTTACACCATGAGGCATCTGTAAAAACGAGGTCAAAAGAATATCCGAGATAGCCCCTGTAAATCAACCATGTTTTTTATGTCAACTAATACGCAGCGGCATCAGGACATAAATGAACGGTATTGAGCACTTTATCAGAGCCGGGCTGTGGCCGTCGTTCAATTCGATGAAAACCTCGTCGTCATCGATGTTTTTCAGGGGATCCATCAAATACTCAGGATTAAAAACAATTGAGATTTCCTTGCCAGCGTATTTGATAGGGACAGTGTCGCGACCTTCTCCGACGTCCGGAGTATTGGTGTTGATGATCAATTGGTTGGCCGAAAAAGTCAGTTTGGTGGAATTCGACTTATCGGTGGTCACGACTGAAACACGGCGCAAGGCTGACAGCAAGGCGCTTCTGCCGACAACCACGCGTTCATCACAAGCTGCCGGTATTACCTGCCGATAATTGGGATAAACGCCATCAATAAGTTTGCTGCTGAGCATGATGTCGCCAAACTCGAAAATCGCCTGATTTTTCTGCGAATATATTTTAAGATCGCCTTCATTGCCCAGAATCCGCATCAATTCACTATCGGCTTTAACGGGCAGGATCATCTCTATTTCCGCTTCCGCAGGAAACTCTATTTCATGCTCAACCAAAGACAGGCGGCGACCGTCGGTGGAAACCATCGTCAGTTTCCCTTCCTTGAACGCCATAA
>JAQVQN010000234.1 GCA_028701555.1 Kiritimatiellia bacterium
CCTCAAAAGCTGACCGCCTTTGCGTCCTATGCGACGCTACTGATTTCACACTTTGACTTTTATGCCTGCCGCCTTGAGCGATTTGGCAATGCTGAACTCGCCGCGCTCCATACAAAGAAGCAATTTGTTGGCTTCGGCGTTGTCGGTTTTCTCGGTCCGGTAATCCCACTTCAGGGACTTGCCGGTCTTCATGCACATGTGGCCCAACGAGCAGACAGACGTAGACCGGTGTCCGATTTCGGCGTTGGTGACAGCGCTCGCGCGGCTGCGGATGGCCAGCAGCCAGTCTTGCACATGGTCGTTGCTGACTTGCAGGCGCACTGCGTCAGGCCCTAGTGCCCCCTCCAGCAGCTTCGGGTCGCTGGCGTCGAGCGCCTTGAGCGTGGTGCCGGGCATGGTCGGGTCGCTGGCGGTCACTCGGGCTGACCCGCGGCTGACGAAGATCCAGCCGTCGTCGCCGATAAAGCGCACGCCGTTGGGATATTTGTAGCAGACGCTGACATCGATGCCGCCCTCGTATTTATAGAGCAGGTCGAATTCGGCGTGGGCGTTCCATAGACCCTCGTTAAGCCAGCCGCAAACACCGGAAACCTCCAGTGGGCCGCGGTCTTCCGTTCCCAGACCCCACTGCACGATGTCCATGTGGTGCGCACCCCAGTTGGTGATCATACCCCAGCCGTAAGGCTCCATCTGGATCCAGCCCGGACGGCTGCCGATTTTGGCGGTGTCCTGATCGTGGACGCGGTCTTCGGTATAGTAGGCTGGTGGCGTCGGCCCTAGCCAGGTCTCATAGTCCAGATTCGGCGGCACGGGCATCTCCTCCTTGCGTCCGCCGTTACTGTCTTTGCCGAAGCCGACCTCCACGCGCTTGATGCGGCCGACACGTCCGTTGCGCACGAGTTCACAGCCGGTGCGGAACTGCTGCGACGAACGCTGCTGAGAACCGACCTGCAGGATCACGCCCTTCTGCCGCACGACCTCAGAGAGGATGCGGCCTTCATGGATCGTCTGTGAAAAAGGCTTCTGCAGCCAGATGTCCTTGCCCGCGATGGCGCAATCGACCGCGCACAGCGCATGCCAGTGGTCGGGTACGCAGACCATCACCGCGTCAACATTGCCGTCACGCAGCATGTCCTTGTATCTGGCGAAGGTCTTGACCTCATATGAAGCCGCGTTCAACTTCTTTTTATAATCTGACTCCAGCCGGTTTTTTGAAAATGCCAACCGCTTAGAGTCCAGGTCGCAAATCGCCGTTATGCGCGCCATGTCTGACCATTTCAGGACACCGGGCATTTCCATGCTGGTGGAGATGCGTCCGCAGCCGACGATGCCGATGTTGATTAATTTGCTAGGAGCGGACTGCCCCAGCACCCGCGCCGGTATAATCGAAGGCATCGCTATCGCTCCCGCCAGGCCGCCAGCCTGCTTCATGAATCCGCGTCTTGTGTTTTTAGTCATCTTGGGGTTCCTTTGTCCTTTGGTTGTCAATGTGCTTGTGTGAGAGGGTAGGCGTCATACGCTCCAGCCCGCGCGCTTGAGCGTGTTGCGAACGCCGTAAGGCGCGCGCTCCGGCCTGCGCAGCGTGGTGTTAGCGTCATCATCTTTAATAAAGCGTTCGTTGGCCGGATCCCAGCGCAGGGTGCGCTTAAGATTCATCGCGGTGTAGGCCAGGATGCAGGCCGTGGTGGTGCGGTGAGAGCTTTCCGGCGGCGTGTTGGTGGGTTTACGTGAAAGGATGCTTTCGAGCCAGATACGATGATGGTTGGACGGGTTGCGGCACAACTGTTTTTCGACCTCGCCCTCGATCAGATCCTTGGAGCTGGCTTCGAGCGGCCGCCAGCGACCGTGCTTGCCGCCCGCCCCGGGATCGCTGGACATGACCTTGACCGAACCGCGGCCGCAGAAGATCCAGCCCTTATCGCCCACGAACCGCACGCCGTTGGGATAAACCTCGTCGTCCGCGATATGCATGAGCGTATCGTTTGCGTACTCCATCCGCACGTCCAGCTTGCCGTGCGCATCCCACAATCGGCGGCGCGGGAAGTCTGCGCGCCCTCGGATCTTGACCGGACCGGACCCGTCCATGCCTAGGGCCCACTGTGCTATGTCGATGTGGTGCGCGCCCCAGTTGGCGATCATGCCCATGCTGTAGTTCTGCATAACCATCCAGCCCGGACGCCCGAAATCAGCCGCATCGTCTTTACCCTGCGGATGGGTGCGAAGCTCGGAAAAAATCTCGGCAGGTGTGTAGCCCAGCCACATGTCATAGTCCATGGTGCCCGGGACCGGCTGGTAAGTCGGCATGTCGGCCGGCTCGGGCGGGTCCATTGGCAGGCCGATCTCGACCCTGCGGACATGGCCCAGTCGCCCGTTCATCACATATTCAGCGGCTTTGCGGAACTGGGGCCCGAATGTGCTCTTGCCTTCCGAGCGCTGCTGCGTACCGAGATGGAAGACCCGCCCGGTCTTTTTCATGACCTCGGCGATGCAGCGGCTCTCGTATACGGTCATGGCCAACGGCTTCTGGACGTAAACGTCCTTGCCGGCCAGCGCCGCGTCGACACACTGCTGCGCGTGCCAGAAGTCAGGCGTGCAGATCATCACCGCGTCCACAGATTTGTCAGCCAGAAGATCACGGTAATCCTGATACAGCTTGAGATCAGGGAGGTCGTTGTCGAAAAGCTCCGCGGTTTTGGACTTGGTCGCGCGCATGCGTTTGGTGTCACAGTCCGAGAGCGCCACGATCGTGGCCAGATCATGGTTATGCCACATCCCGGGAATATCCATGCCGCCCGCGATGCGCCCGCAGCCGATCACTCCCACCTGAATCCTCTTTGAAGGTACCTGTGCTCCCAGCGCCCGTGCCGGAATGATCGTCGGGAAGACAGCGGCTCCCCCAGCCACCGCCGCACCGACTTTCAAAAAATCTCGCCTTAAAAATTCACGCTTTGACATCTATCCCCCAAAAATAAATATGCTTAATTTATCAAAATACCGTTCAAGAGTGCCACCCATAAAAAATAAAATGCCGCTTGACGCAGCTTGCGGTATTGTGGTATTGTAATGCCGATTTGAACGTAGTAGGAGATTCCTGATGCTTGGATTGCTTAACATTTCTGAAGCCATGTCAATCGCGCTGCACACTTGCGCGTATCTGGCCGACAACGCTGAAGGATTGAGTTCGGCGCGGGTGATAGCAGACAAGCTGGGTTTCTCGGCCAACCACTCCACTAAAGTCGTGCAGCAACTGGTGCGGGCTGGAATTCTGGAGACCGTGCGCGGCCCGGCCGGCGGAGCGCGCCTAGCGCGTCCTCCAGCCGACATCACCCTGTTGGAGATTTACGAGGCGGCGGGCGGAACCCCGCGGTATAAAGGCTGCCTGCTGAAGAGCAATGTCTGCGACGGACGAAGCTGCGCCCTGGGAAAATTGATGGTGCGCGAGAACGAGCGCCTGGCCGGGCTGTTGGGCAGCACTTCTCTGGATTCGGTCGTCCGTTCGCTGAAACGTAACCGCAAGCATAAGGAGAAAAAACAATGAAGCGCAACATAATTTCAATCGATGAAAATCTCTGCAACGGATGCGGGCTTTGCGTCTCAGCCTGCCACGAGGGTGCCCTGCAGATGATCAACGGCAAGGCCCGTCTGGTTTCGGAAAGTTATTGCGACGGACTGGGAGCCTGCTTGCCGGAGTGTCCCACCGGAGCGATCAAGATCGAAGAGCGCGAGGCCGCGCCGTTCGACGAGCAAGCCGTGGCCGCGCACATGGTAGCCGCCAAGAGCCCGACCCCGATTGCTGCGCACCCTGCCGCGCCATCCCCTTTGCCTTGCGGCTGTCCTGGCACCATGGCCAAAGCGATCCAGCGCCCGACCGAGACTGCCGCCGCAACCACGGATCTGACGCCAGCCGCTTCGGCCTTGGGCAACTGGCCGCTGCAGATCAAGCTGGTGCCGGTCAACGCGCCATACCTAAACAACGCGGCGCTGCTGATAGCGGCGGACTGCACGGCCTTCGCCTGCGCCGACATACACAGCCGCTTCATGAAGGGCAAGGTCACGCTGATCGGCTGCCCCAAGCTGGACGAGGGCGACTACGCCGAGAAACTGACCGCTATACTGCAGGCCAATGAGATCCGCAGCGTGACCGTACTGCGCATGGAGGTGCCTTGCTGTGCAGGCATCGCCAACGCGGTTAAGCGCGCCCTGACCGTCAGCGGCAAGATGATTCCGTGGCGCGTGGTGACGATTTCGACAGACGGAACCATCCTTGAGGAATAACCGCACAGCGGTAGGGACGCCACCCCGAGGCGTCCGCCCTTCGGCGGCGCTCAGGGCAGGCGGACGGTTCGGGAAACCGTCCCTACCGGAAAACGCCGAGTTCATTGAATTTTCATACACAACACAACACCAAACAAAACGAGGAGTACATCATGAGCGATATGTTCTGTTTCCAATGCGAGCAAACTGCGGGCGGCAAAGGCTGCACCCGCATGGGAGGCTGCGGCAAGACGCCCGAGGTTTCGAATCTGCAGGATGATTAGACAGCAGGACTTG
>JAQVQN010000235.1 GCA_028701555.1 Kiritimatiellia bacterium
AAAGTTTTGACCCCGACCAAGTTGGATGCCGTGGCCGCCGATCTATTGAAAGCTCATGGCGGGTATGAGGTTGTGCAGGATGCCAGCACCCCTTTGAGCGAGCAGGTTAAAGCGCATGCGGATGCCTACGCCTTGATTGTGCGCAGCGAGAAAGCTCCTGCGGAGGTATTGGACGCTCTGCCGCAGCTCAAGGTTGTGATTCGGGCCGGTGCCGGTTACGACAACATCGATATCAAACACGCGCGCAAGCGCGGCGTGGATGTGATGAACACCCCCGGAGCCAACGCCAATGGGGTGGCCGAAGAGGTGATCGCCATGATGTTGGCTGACGCGCGGCATGTTGTCAAGGCCGATGCCACGACCCGGGCAGGCGGCTGGGAGAAGAAGAATTACATGGGGCGCGAGATCACCGGCAAGACCGTGGGCATCGTAGGGTTAGGCAACATCGGGCGCTTGGTGGCCAAGCGCTTGCGGGGGTTCGAGTGCCGGGTCTTGGGGTATGACCCGCTGGTGAACAGCGACCGTCTGCGCGATTTCGGGATCGAGGCGGCCACGCTTGAGGAGATTTTCTCGAAAAGTGATTATGTTACTTTGCACATACCCGGTGGCGAGGGCACGCGCGGTCTGGTGGGTGCCAAGCTGATCGGGCTGATGAAGAAAGGCGCGACGATCGTCAACTGCGCCCGCTACGGGATTGTGGACGAAGACGCGCTGCGAGCGGTCAAAGCCGAGAAGGGGCTGCGCTATCTCAACGATGTTTACGCCAAGGACGAGGCCGGGCCCAAGAGCATGGCGGACATCGCCGACCTGATGCTGCCGCATCTGGGTGCCAACACGCGCGAGGCCAACTATGTGGCGGCCCAGCGCGCGGCGCAGGAGCTGATCGACCTTGACGAGAAAGGTGACATGAGCTGCATCGTCAACCGCGACATCCCCGAGGGGCTTGAACGGGCTTATTGCGAACTTGCATTTAATATCGCCAGCCTGGTGCGGCAGATCTCCGGCACTGATAATCCGATCAAGATGCTAGAGACTAGCTTTTACGGCGAGCTGGCCCCATTCGGCAAGTGGCTGACCGTTTCGATCCTGTCCGGCATCTGGCCCGATTTCGACCGTTACAACGACTACAAGGCCGCTGTCAAGTTTTTGAAAGAGATGGGCATCGAGCTGGTTGATCGAGAGGCTGACAGCGAGAAGGGTTACGGTAACGCGATGACCATCGATCTTACAGTCGAGCGGCAGGGCGAGGGGCTGAAGAAGTATAGCGTGCGCGGCACGGTCACGGAGGGCGTGAACACCGTCTCGCGCATCGACGAGTTCGACCGTCTGTACTTCGAGCCGAGCGGTGCCACGCTCTTCTGTCTGTATGACGATCGTCCCGGCGTGATCGCCGCAGTCAGCCGCAAGCTGGCCGACGCGGGTATCAACATCGAGGACATGCGAAACCCGCACAACACCAAGACGCAGCGCTCGCTGGCCATCATCAAGCTCAGCCAGCCGGTGTCGTCGCAGATGCTAGGTGAGATAAAGGCTGAGATCAAGGCCCACTCCGCGCTTTGCACGGTGGTGTGAAAGTTATGACCTCTTCAGACAACTCAGTTCCCTGCGTCACTGCCAAGCTGCAGCCCGAGGCGGCGGGCGCGTTGTTCGAGATCATTGACAGCGACGGGTTCACTCCGACCTCGTGGCATGATGTGGAAAGCGGCGTCTGCCGCGTCGCGCTCTTTCCGGACGAGCCGGGCGGCGTCGGACGCGCGCAGGCCGCGCTGCTGGCCGCTGCCGCGCTACTCGGTGTGGCGGTCGCGCCGGAGATCACGGCCGTCGCACAGACCGACTGGGCCGAGAGCTGGAAGCGTTTCTTCCATGTCGCGAAAATCTCGGATCGCGTGGTGGTGCGCCCCTCCTGGGAGCACTACGCGGCACAGCCTGGCGAATGCGTGATCACGCTCGACCCCGGCTTGAGTTTCGGTACCGGCAAACACGCCACGACCCAAGCCTGTCTCTGTTATCTGGATCGGCTGGCTGCGCAAGACGCGCACCGTTATGTGCTCGACATGGGGTGCGGATCCGGCATTCTGGCCATCGGCGCCAAGCTGCTGGGGTTTGAAGATGTGCGCGGGTTCGACAACGATCCGGATTGCATAAGGGTTTCGGTGGAGAACGCGGCGGTCAACGGGGTGGCCATTCCGTTTGAGGTAGACGATCTCTCGCACACACACGGGCCCGCCGACGTGGTGGTCGCCAACATTCTGGCGCCGGTGCTGATTGAGTTCGCCGCGCAGGTGGCGGGGTCGTTGGCCGCAGGAGCGCAGGCACGTCTGGTGTTGTCAGGCATACTTGACACTCAGTATGGTGCGGTGTGTGCGGCTTACGAGGGCCAGGGGCTGGTTGAGATTGACAGCTTGCTGATCGGCGAATGGCGCAGCGGTTTGTTCGGATGCGTGAGGCCGGTCTAAAGCGGCAGTTCGCCACTTCGGGTAACAGGCGTGAGGCCTAAAAGTTTATAGCAGGCTGGGGTCGCGACGCGGCCTTTAGCCGTGCGTTCAAGATACCCCTCCTGAATCAGGAAAGGTTCGTAGACTTCCTCGATCGTGTCCGGTTCCTCGCCGACCGAGACCGCGATGGTGTTGAGGCCGACTGGGCCGCCGTTGAATTTGTGCAGCAAGGTCTCAAGAATGCGGATGTCCATTTCGTCCAAGCCGCGAGGATCGATCTCCAGCAGGGATAGAGCCTCGTCGGCCACATTGCGGGTGATGCGGTTGCCGGCGCGGACTTGGGCGTAGTCACGGACACGGCGCAAGAGGTTATTGGCGATGCGGGGGGTGCCGCGTGCGCGCGTCGCTATCTCATGCGCGCCGTTGTTGTCGATCATCACCTCCAGCTTGGCGGCAGAACGCTCGATGATGGTTTGCAAATCGGCGGCCGCATAATAGTCGAGCCGGTTGACGATACCGAAGCGTGAGCGCAGCGGAGCTGAGATGAGGCCGCTGCGGGTGGTCGCGCCCACAAGGGTGAAGCGCGGCAGTTCCAGCCGCACGGAGCGCGCGTTGGGTCCCTGGTCGATCATGATGTCCAACACGAAATCCTCCATGGCGGAGTAGAGATACTCCTCTACGCTGCGCTGCATGCGGTGGATCTCGTCAATGAAAACGATGTCGCCGGGTTCGAGGCTGGTCAGCAGCCCAGCTAGGTCGCCGGGTTTGTCGATGACCGGGCCGGAGGTGGTTTTAACATGCACGCCCATAGCTTCGCCGAGAATGAAGGCTAGGGTGGTTTTTCCGAGGCCCGGGGGTCCGGAAAGCAGCACATGGTCCAGGGCCTCTTGACGTTGCGAGGCGGCTTCGACCGCCAGCATTAGGCGGTCGCGCACCTTTTGCTGGCCGACAAAATCACTGAAGCGGGTGGGACGCAAGCGGTTGTCGAACGAGGCGTTGCGCTGGTTCAATTCTTCTGAAGGGCGTCTGTGCATGGGTGTTAATCAATAGCAAAAAGCGCGGGGAAAAACAATCACGGCGATTTTATTTGCAACATTCCGGCCAAGATGTGGTTTAATACAACATGTTTTTTACCGCTGTTGCCGGCTCTTAACGCACTAATGAACTAATGCACTAATGAACTCTCTCCTACGTATTGCCATCGCCTATCCGCCGTTGCCCTCCGACAAAGGGGTGCCGCTGCTTTCCCAGAACCGTCAGTTTCAATGGTTCAATCGACCGACCTTCATTTATCCGGTGGTGCCGGCCTTGGCGGCGACGCAGGCCAAAAAGGCGGGCCATGAAGTTTGCTGGCTGGACGGGATCGCTTCGGGCTGGAGCACGGAAGAATTTGACCGGCATTTGGATGCGGCCGCGCCGGACTTGGTGGTGCTAGAGACTAAGACACCGGTGGTGAGTAGGCACTGGTCTTTCATCCGGGCTTTGAAAGCGCGGTCGCCGCAAATGATCGTGGTTTTGGTCGGCGACCATGTGACTGCCCTGCCGCAAGAGAGCTTCGAGCGCTGTCCGGTTGATTTCGTGTTGACCGGCGGGGATTACGATTTTCTGCTTGTAAATCTTCTGGACTGCCTTCAGGTGGATAGACAGGGCAGGGGGCTTGATGAAGGGAAACTGGAGCCAGGCGTGTTCTGGCGCGGTCCGGACGGTGAGGTCCGCAACAGCGGGCCGTTCAGGCTTGAACATGATCTAAACGCCGCGCCGCGGATTGACCGCGACCTGACGCAGTGGTGGCTGTATTCCGAGAAGAACGGGAATTTCAGGCGCACGCCCGGCACATACATCATGGCCGGTCGGGATTGTTGGCACGGCAAGTGTACCTTCTGCTCCTGGACCACGCTTTATCCTACTTACCGCGTGCGCGACCCTATAGAGGTGGTTGACGAGATCGGCGAGCTTATTGAGCGTTACGGCATCCGGGAAATCATGGACGACACCGGCAGTTTCCCGGCTGGAGCATGGCTCAAGACCTTTTGCGAAGAGATGATAGCTAGAGGTTACAACAAGAAAGTTCGCATCGACTGCAAC
>JAQVQN010000236.1 GCA_028701555.1 Kiritimatiellia bacterium
GCAAGCCAGCAGCGGCACATGCGGTCGCCGGCAATAATCTCTGGCGGCTCTTGACTGCATCTCGGCATGGCCTGCGCGCAGCGCGGCGCGAAGGCGCAGCCCTCCGGCCAGCGGTCGGCGGAAGGTACCGTGCCGGGGATGTCCCTGAGCGGGGCGTCGCGCGGCGTGTCCAGCATGGGCACAGCCGCCAGCAGCCCGCGCGTGTAAGGGTGCGCTGGACGCGCCAAGACCTCGCTCACCGGCCCTGTCTCCGCCACCTCACCGGCATACATGACATACACGCGCGAGGCGCGTCCCGCAACGATGCCGAGATTGTGCGTGATCAGCAAAACTGCCATGCCGTTGGCTTCGGCCAAACTCTCCAGCAGATCCAGCACCTGACGCTGCGTGGTCACGTCCAGCGCGGTGGTCGGCTCGTCAGCCACCAGCAGTCTAGGTCGTGCGGCCAAGGCCATGGCCAGCATCACGCGCTGCTGCTGCCCGCCGCTCAGTTCGCAAGGATAAGAGTGCGCTGCACGCGCGGCATCCGGCAGACCTGTCTGCGTCAAAAGCCGCAGCACCGCCACGTCCTTCTGCCTGCGGCCCGTATCATGCAGGCACTCCTTGATCTGGTCGCTTACACGCATGACAGGATTGAGTGAAGCGGACGGATCCTGAAATACATAAGCTATGCCGCTGCCGCGTATATCGGCCAGCCGAATGGCGCTTAGATTCAATATATCCCGTCCTTCAAAAAACACTCTGCCGCCGCAACGCGCCCGGTCGGTCGGCGACAGCCGCGTCAGAGCCAAGGCGGTAAGACTCTTGCCGCAGCCGCTCTCACCCACCAGCGCTACACGTTCGCCAGCTTTAACGGTCAAGGACACCGAGCGCACCGGCACGGTTTCATCGCCGTCCTGACGGAAGGCAACGGAAAGATTCTCGACCTGTAGGAGCGGAAAAGACATTTACGGCAAGATTGTACATGGAAGGCGCCGGAACCGGAACTAAAAACACAACGTGGGCGCTGATGCGCGTCGCCTCACCGCGTTGTTCGCCAATCATTCATAATGCGACCAGAGCCGGATGACCTTGACGGTCTTAACGTCAGCCAATACCTGATACACAAGCCGATGTTGGATATTCACGCGCCTAGAATACGCGCCGGACAGATCGCCGACGAGTTTCTCATAGGGAGGCGGATTCTTAAACGGGTCTTTCTCGAGAACCGCGAGCAGCCGTTCTGCCTGTGGTTTCAAACCCGCAGCCCGAAGTTTCTTTGCATCTTTCTGGGCTTGCTTGGTGAAGACAAGCGTCCAGTTCACCATTTCAGCTCCTTGTCGCATTTGCTGACTGGAGTCCTCATCCCGGACTGGATGGATTTCCTCATTCCGGGAATCGATGTGAGAAACAAAGTCTCCTGTATGGCCTGCCAGTCGTCATGGGAAACAAGGACAGCGGAGTTCCTCTTGCCAGTGATCTGGACAATCGTGTGGGAATCCGCCACGTCATCCAAAAGGCCATACAAGGATTTTCGAGCCTCTGTGGCCGTAAGTGTTGTCATAAGCCATTTCCTTTCGTACGTAATATCGTACGTCAGCCTTCTCGCTCTGTCAAGCCGGCTCAGAAGAGTCGCCACCGGTTGTTTCGTGAGGCGAACGTTGTCAGACACACACGGCGGTTACGCCGTTGTGTACGCTGACGGGTTGGCGATTGGGATGCTATTGCGTTGAAATAAAGAAGGCTTTATTTCGACCATCGAAAAACGGCATAATCAGGGTATGTATGCAAGCGATAAAGATGACGGAGCGGGTGCGCGTACGGAACTGCGGTCGATTTTCATTAGTTTCGCCAAGATCGGCGCTGTCCTGTTCGGCGGCGGTTACGCGATGCTGCCGTTGTTGGAGCGCGAGGTCGTGAACCGTCGCCGCTGGTGCCGCTTTGACGAAATGGCCGACTTTTACGCCATGGCACAGTTGATACCGGGCGTGATCGCGGTCAACACCGCTATGCTGATCGGCCACCGCCTGCGCGGCACGGCCGGTACGGTCGCCGCCACGGCGGGAGTCGTGTTTGCGCCTGTTCTGGTAATTCTGGCCTATGCCGCCGCCTTCGACCACATGGCGGACAGCAAGCCGCTTATCGGGGCCATGTCGGGATTGCGGCCAGCCGTGGCAGGCATGATGGCCGGGGTCGCTTTCACCATGTTCAAAAACAGCCTCAAGACGCGCTTGGGCTGCTTTGTGGCGCTGACCGTTGTGTTTCTGGTGCTCGTCTGCCGCGTCAGCGCCGTAGCCGTGATACTGGGTGGGGTCGCGGCCGGCACGGGCTGGTTCGCCATAGCCACAGTGAGGAAACATAACTGAAATGGGCATATTCGCAAAACTGGCCTGGATATTTTTTAAGATCGGCATCCTGACGGTTGGCGGCGGCCTGGCCATGATTCCGATCATACAGAGCGAAATGGTGCGGATGGGCTGGCTCGACAACCAGCAGTTCCTCGACATTCTGGGCATAGCTCAGATGACCCCTGGCGCGATGTCGGTGAACACGGCGACTTTCGTCGGCTACCGCATCGGCGGCATCGCGCAGCCCGGCTCGCTCTGGGTGGCGCTGGCAGGCGCATTGATCGGCACCGCCGCAGTCTGTGCACCCTCGCTGATCTGCGTGAACATGCTGGGGCCGTTCTGGCGGCGCAACATGGAGCATCCCTGCATGGTCAAAATATTCACCATATTGCGCCCGCTAGTGACAGGCCTGATAATCACGGCTTCAGTCTTGCTGCTATTATCGGCATTGTGGGGCGATTCCTGGATGGCTGTTTTGGAGCGCACACCTGACCTGCAGGCATCCGCACTTGTGCTTTCGGCTTTCGTTTTAACAGCCTTCACGAGGGTGTCGCCTGTCTATGTGCTGCTGGGCGGCGCCGTTTTCGGTATGTTGGCAGGCGCTTGACGCCGGGCTTATTCAGTCCACAGGTTTTTGTATGCTAGTCCAGTTCTCAATCAGCGATTCAGCGATGTTAGACGCCGCGCGCAGTGTCGCGAAAAGACTGCGCGGCGCTGGCCACGAGACGCTGTTCGCGGGCGGCTGCGTGCGCGACGCCCTGCTGGGTCGTCCGGTCAAGGACATCGACATAGCCACCTCCGCCCATCCGGAACAGGTCGAGCAGCTCTTCGCAGGCGCGACTGTGGCGGTCGGCAAATCCTTCGGCGTTGTGCTTGTGCTTTGCGACGGCTTCAGCTTCGATGTGGCCACCTTCCGCGCTGACGGAGCTTATGCTGACGGCAGGCATCCTGACCAGATCTCTTTCGCATCGCCAGCCCAAGACGCCTGCCGCCGCGACTTCACGGTCAACGGTCTTTTCTGCGACACCGAAGATGGCCATATACTGGATTTCGTGGAGGGCCTAAAGGATCTTGAGCGCGGCGTGATACGCGCTATCGGCGAGCCTGACGCGCGTTTCGGCGAGGACCATTTGCGGATTTTGCGGGCGGTGCGCTTCGCTTCTACCTTGGGTTTTACCATAGAGCCCGACACGCTGCGCTCGGTCGCGCTCCACGCCTGCCGCATCGGCACGGTCAGCGCTGAAAGGGTGGCCGCGGAACTGACGCGCCTTTTGTGCGAATCGCCGCAACCGTCAACCGGCTTGACGCTTTTGCTCGACACGGGCCTGCTGATGCGTCTGCTGCCAGAAGTGGCCGCGCTGCGCGGCACACGGCAGCCGCCACAGTTTCATCCCGAGGGTGACGTCTGGACGCACACCTGCCTGATGCTGGACGCTCTGCCTGCGCCGCGTTCACCGGCGCTGGCTTGGTCAACTTTGCTGCATGATATCGGCAAACCCGTGACCTTTTGCGAAGAACCTGACCCTGAAACAGGCGCGCAGCGCATACGCTTCCCCTGCCACGCGCCTGTCGGCGCGGCTTTGGCTGGCAAGGTGCTGACGCGCCTTAAGATGCCGTCCGCGCTCGTCGACGAGGTGCAGGCGGTGGTCGGCGACCACATGCGTTTCGTTGAGGCGCAGAACATGCGCCGCGCCAAACTGCGCCGCCTGCTGGGCGCCCGGCACTTTCCGACCCTGCTGGAAGTTATGCGTGTTGACACGGCATACAGCAACGGCGACTACACGACATGGAACTTCATCAAGGAGACCCTCGAAGCTTTCCAGTCGGAACCCGTACTGCCGCCGCCGCTGGTACGCGGCAAAGACCTGATCGACTGGGGCTGCGCGCCTGGCCCGAAAATGGGCGCATTGCTTAAAAATTTGTACGACGCCCAACTCGAAGGCCGCTTCACGTCGCTAGAGCAGGCCCACGCTCTCCTCAGTGTTTTCAGGCATGAGTCCTGAGTCCTGGGCCCTAAGTCTGGTGGCCCCGCCTCCTATCTCAAGTCAATCGCACGTTCAGCCCCCGAGCCCCCCGGCGCGTACTGCAGTAAACGTGGTTTTTTGGTATAAAGTCATCAAAAGCCCGTAACCGTGCTGCCTATTCATGAATCATCGAGGTTATTTTGAACG
>JAQVQN010000237.1 GCA_028701555.1 Kiritimatiellia bacterium
CGGTTCTCTGACATCGCCCCGCCAGATCTGCCCGGCCGGTATGACTGTGCCGTATTCGATGACGCAGGGGCCGACCAGACCGCCCTGTCCGCCAAGGAAAATCGGCGGCTGGTTGAGCATCACGCCGCGCGGCACGTCGCCGATGAGCGAGGCGGTGGCCTTGTCCTGGTGGGGGGTGAAATTGAAGTGGATGTACGAGGAACCGACTTCCGAATGGTTCTTGCGTCCCGTGCCGCCTGCCAGCAGGCAGTCGCACAGGTTGATCAGGCTGCCCGCCGTGGCCCAGGGCATGAACACCGTCTGCTTGACACCGGCGCAATGCGCGACCGAGGACTCCTCCTCAAATAGGCAGCCGGGGCGGACGTGCGCCCCGCTGCCGGCCTTGAAGCCGTCCAGAAAGGTCGAGCGCTCAAAAAAGCCGCCAGCCAGCTCGACGTTTGAGCCGAGCTGGCAGTCAATCACGGTGGCAGGCGACTCGCGGCCTAATACGCTGCCGGGGCCGATGGATAGGCTGCTGCCGCTCAGTCGGCAGCCGGGATGGATTGTGACACCCGGAGCGATGCGTTCGGGGTTGAGGTTGGGCGCGACGTAAACGGTTTCCGGATCGAGAAACAGGATGCCGCGCGCTTGAAGCTTCTGAAGGATAGATGGCATCATTTTTTAACTTTAAACTTTGCGTGTTCCTTCCCTGGAATCACACTCCAAGTCCGTCGGCCACGGCCTGCGTGAGTTTGGAAATCCAGTTTTCCACAATTTCGGGCTCACGTGCTTCGACCAGCAGGCGGATCTTCGGTTCTGTGCCGGAATAGCGCACGATTACGCGACCGCATTCCTTGAGTTCGGCCTCGCATGCCTGTATGGCTTCTGCCAGAACCGGAACATCGTTGATCGGTTTCTTCTCTTTAACGCGAAGGCTGACCAGTTTTTGAGGGTATTCGGTCATGCATGCGGCTAGTTCGGCTAGGGTCTTGCCCTCCTGTTTCATGATCCGCAGCACCTGCAGGGCGCTGATTATGCCGTCGCCGGTGGTGGCGTGGTGGTGGAAGATAAGGTGGCCCGATTTTTCGCCGCCGAGCGAATGTCCTTGCTTACGCATGGCGTCTATCACGTATCGGTCTCCGACGTCCGTGACCTCAACCTTGATGTTATGTTTGCGCATGGCGTCATGCAGCCCGAGGTTGCTCATACTGGTGACCACCAGGGTGTCGTGGGTGAGCAGGCCATGCTTCTTGAAGGCGATGGCGCAGGCCGCGAGAACTCGGTCGCCGTCCACGATGCGACCTTCGGCATCGGCGAAGATCACACGGTCGGCGTCGCCGTCGAGGGCGATCCCGATGTCCGCGCCTTGTTCTTTAGTCATGCGCGCAACGACTTCCGGGCACATGGCGCCGCATTCAGCGTTGATGTTCAAGCCGTCCGGCGTGACGCCGGTCTTTATGACTGTGGCGCCCAATTCCCGGAAGATCCACGGACCGATGTCGTAGGCGGCTCCGTTGGCGCAGTCCATAACGACCTTGAAGCCGCTCAACTTCTCGTTGCCGACAGTGCTTTTGGCGAATTCGATATAACGGCCGCGGGCGTCGTCGAGCCGGTAGGCCTTGCCGAGCTGGTCGCTGCGGACATCTTCGGTTTTTATTTCATCGTCCAGAATCAGACGGGTTATTTCATCTTCCTCGCAGTCCTCCAGCTTGTAGCCCTGCGGGTTGAAGATTTTGATGCCGTTGTCGTCATAAGGGTTATGCGAAGCGGTGAGCATGATGCCGACATCTGCGGCAAGTGAGCGGGTCAGATGTGCGACTGCGGGAGTCGGCACGGGGCCGACGAGGAACACGTCACATCCAGACGCCACAAGACCGCTGGTCAGGGCGGTTTCCAGCATGTATCCGGATAGGCGGGTGTCTTTGCCGATTACAGCCCTGACACTGCCATAGCCCATAGCATGGAGCCTTTTGCCTAAAGCTTTACCCAGTTTCAGTGCCAATTCAGAATTAACGGGATAACGGTTGGCCTGGCCTCGAATGCCATCTGTTCCAAACAGTCTCATCATATTATTTATCTCTTTTGCCATTGCATGAAGCTGACAATATGCAGGAGCATCATCACTAACCAGTTGCAGATAATTTGATTATCAACGAAAACGCGTCGATTTCAAGGGGTAAATAAATTTTATTGGAAAATTGAAAAAAGGCTTGTCGGGGTGAGTCATAAAGCGATAAAATTTTAACAATAGTTGTGCTGGGTTTTGCTTTTATGGCGCGGTTAGGCGCCTTCTCATGAATGGAGACAAACGTTATGATCTCTAAGAAGCGTTTGATAGTGGGTGAGTTCTTTTTAACTGTCACGCTTATGTGGTGCAGTGTTGTGAGTGGCGCAGACTCGACTGTGCCTTCTGTTTGGAATGTCGCTCCCATGCGTGACGGTGCCTATCGGGAGGCTTTTGAAGGCTCGACGCATACTTGGGCGACGCTGGTAGGTTACAATGCTGTGACGGACGTTTTTCCTGCGATGGACGGGGCAGGCCTTCCGTTACGCTCAAACCTTTGGTTCGACGCTAATTCCAAGGTCTTGCAGCTTGACACCGATGGCGGAGTTGTGACGAATACGCTGGCATATTCGGGCGACGCATCTGTGATGTTCTCTGAAAAGCCGGTTTTTTTAGATCTGCGCATCAAGTTTGACGCCATGTCCGATGCGGTAGGTGGCGGCCTGACAGACAACGTAAAGTTAGCCCTGCACCTGGATGCGGATTGCAAGCTGGTGGCTTTGCACGGGGGCGGGGCGACGACCAACAGCACACCGATCGACACCAACAAATGGCATCAGTTGACTGTTAAGTTAGACAACGGCAAGTGTGATGTTCTGCTGAACGATCAATCTATATTCTCGAATTTGGATCTGAAAGACAACGGCAGCTCCAACACCTTGAGTTCGGTGAATTTTTACGGCACGGGTTTTGTTGACGAGTTGTATGTGAGCCACGGTGACCCGGCCTATGCCATAACAGGCCCTACCCAAGCGATTCCAGACCTGCCCGTAGTAGGCGACAATCCCCCTACTGACGAGCAGCAGACTCTGATCAACGTATGGTTGCAGGGTAAATCCGGGGTTTCGAGCCTGTCGATGACGCAAGACCAGCTTAGCCACGCCTATCTGTTGAATGAGATTCAGGTTGTGGAGGGAACTGCCACAGCGGTAGGTTTCGATTTCGGCATTAAAGAGTTTGACCTGCTTTCGCCTACCAAGCTGCAGGTGAAGGTGTACCTTGAGATGGATAACAGTGTTCCAAAGAACGGAGCAATAAATGGGCGCATCAAATTGCACGGAAAAACCAATTACACCGATTTGGAGTGGGTGGCGATCGAAGGCGCGGTGACTCCGTCGCCAGCCGATTTTGCTACCGGCTATGCCACATTTGATTTCACAATCCCTGAGAACACGTATAAGTTTTTCAAGCCAATGATTGTCCCGTGACATTGTGTAAAAGGAGTTCCATAATGAAAAAGAGACTTTTTGCGACTGTAGCGGGATTGATCTTGGCCACCGGTGTTATTGCCGGGGTTTCCAGCCTTTCGATCGAGATGCGAACTGCTGGTCCGGACACTTATGCCGACGGCACTGCGGTTCTGCCTGGCGAGACCTATCTCTTAGTCTATTGCGAAGAAGGCTGCCCTTTCGAGGGTATCTATAATGACGGAAGCTTGGTTGAAACGGCCAGCAACCGCGTAGCTTTCGCTTGGCAGACGACCGAGCCGGGCCGCTGCAGTTACATTCCGGTGAGCTACGGAGAGGCTGACTACCCCAAAGGCGGATCATGGATGATCGTGCTGCTGGACACGCGCGACTCTGAGGGCAGGGTCGGCGGGCTTTGTGTTGGAGTAGGCGCGGGTGCGGCAGCCGAAGCGGGCAGCGTTCAGAGCGCCAATACCTTGACGAGCATCACGACTGAGAGTGGCGGAGTCAGCGCCAGCGGCGCAGCTTACGCGCGCAGCAATACGCCCAGGGCCGTCATAACAGCGCTAAAGGCTGATGAAGACAAGGTGAACCTGCGCTTCAAGAATTTCGACACGGGCGTCAGTTACACGGTCGAAAGCACCGCAGATTTGTCGAACGGTCAATGGATTCCGGTGGCGGATCGTATTGATGCGCGGTCGCGGCCGGTGCTTGCCGGGGCTGACGGTACACCGGAGCTCAGCGCGGATGTGCCTTTGGATAATAACGCGACGGCACGGTTCTTTAGAGTTGTTGTGCCGAATGTTAAATGATTTTTTTAAGTCGGAAAGGTGAGTCACGATGAAAAGCACAGTTGTGGTCATGGCATTACTAGCGCTCGCCTGTGCAGTGCGGGCTGACGGAATTCCGCCGATTGCAGGCGATAATGTTGTTGGCATAGCGTCTGTTTCCGCGCCAGCGGGCGTACCTTCAATTATAACTGTCCCGTTTGAGGCGTGTATGGAAGGGGGGGCAGCGGGCACTTTGGCTGACATGGTATCCAC
>JAQVQN010000238.1 GCA_028701555.1 Kiritimatiellia bacterium
ATTCAAGGTACTATCAGGACACGCCTGTGACGCGGGGGTGGCCGTTCCGGGTGCGTTCGCTGGGGTACAACAACTATGCGCCGAACTACAGCCGTTTTCCGGACGGCCAGCATCCGGTTGACCACCGGTACTCTTGGGAGACCGGGCGCGTGCTGCGCACGTTGACACTGGTCAATGTGGTCAGCGGCGGCGGACGTTTCAGATCGGAACCCAGCGGCGAGCTGTGCATATCCGGCAACGCTCTGCTATTCGTTTTTCCGAATATGTGGCACGCCTATCAGCCCGACCGTGCGACCGGATGGCACAACCAGTGGGTGGAGGTCGATGCCGAGGGCGTATTACCGCTCCTGCGCCGTTCAGGCATAACGCCGGAGCGGCCGCTCAAACATTTCGAGGCCACGCCCTTGCTCTCGCGGCTCTTTCAGGAGCTGCTAGACACCTCGCATGCCGAGGCTTTCGGCATAGAGCAGGCGCTTTCGGCCCAGGCGCACGCGATTTTCGCCCGCGCGCTGGCGTTGTGGCACAGCGACACCGCGCCTGCGCGGCAGTTCGCCGTGGTCGACCGAGTCCGGCAGAATCTGGTTTCGGACAACGATCCCGCCCTCTCCGTGGCCGAGGTGTCCCGACTGGCCGGGCTGAGCGCCCCGCGGCTGCGCGTGATTTTCCGCGAGGCGACCGGGCTCTCGCCCAAGCAGTTCCAGCTCAAGGCCCGCATGGACCGCGCCGCCCGCCTGCTGGCCGAAAGCCCGCTCGCGGTCGGCGAGATCGCGGAGCAGGTCGGCTACGAGAACATTTATCATTTCTCGCGCCAGTTCAAGCGCGCTCACGGGGTCTCGCCCACCCGCTACCGGGCCTCGCTCTGCAAACTGGTCGGCTTTCCGCCGTCCTCGACATGAAACATGTCCGCGCTCTGTCACTTTCTCTTGTCCTGAACGGCGGCATAGGGTAATATATTATAAATTTATCCAAACACGGAAAAGGTATGTCAGAAGACACAAGCAGCACAGCAGTTTCGGGGTCACCAGATAATCAGGATAACGGTAATTACAACGCGGCCAACATCACCGTGCTGGAAGGCATGGATGCGGTGCGCAAGCGGCCGGCCATGTATATCGGCGACACTGCCGAGCGCGGCTACCACCACTTGGTGTACGAGGTGGTAGACAACTCGATAGACGAGGCCCTCGCGGGCTACTGCAACCATATTGACGTGGCCATCAACCCGGACGGCTCGCTATCCGTGTCCGACAACGGGCGCGGCATACCTGTTGACATCCATCCGATTGAAGGCCGACCTGCCGTGGAGGTTGTGCTGACGACCCTGCACGCGGGCGGCAAGTTCGACGGCTCGAACTACAAGGTTTCCGGCGGCTTGCACGGCGTGGGCGTCTCCTGCGTCAACGCCCTCAGCGAGTGGATGGAGGTCGAGGTGCGCCGTAACAGCAAGATCTACCGCCAGCGTTTTGAGCGCGGCATACCGGTGACCCAGCTCGAGGTGGTCGGAGAGACCCACGGAACCGGCACCAAGGTCACTTTCTATCCCGACCACACGATCTTTACCTGCCACGCCTTCAAATGGGACATCCTCGCCAACCGACTGCGCGAGCTGGCCTTCCTTAACCGCGGAGTCTCGATACGTTTTCTGGACCTGGAGCACGAGCCTAACCGCGAGGAGTCCTTCCTGTTCAACGGCGGCATTGTCGAGTACATCCACTATCTGAACAAAAACAAAACCCCGGTTCACGAAAAGGTTATCTATCTTTCCGGCGCGCGCGACATGATCGAGTGCGAGATCGCCATGCAGTACACGGAAGCCTATAACGAGATCGAGTACAGCTACTGCAACAACATCAACACCATCGAGGGCGGCACCCACCTTTCAGGCTTCCGCTCGGCATTGACCCGCACGGTCAACAAATACATCACCGACAACAATCTGCAGAAGAGCAACGAGGAGGCGCTGACCGGCGACGACATCCGCGAGGGCATCACCGTGGTGGTCTCGGTCAAGGTGCCGCAGCCGCAGTTCGAAGGCCAGACCAAGACCAAGCTCGGCAATAGCGAGGTCGAAGGCATTGTCGCGCAGATTGTCAACGATCAGCTCAACACCTTCTTTGCGGAAAATCCAGCCGTTGCGCGCAAGGTAGTAGAGAAAGCCGTGCTCGCGGCCCGCGCGCGCATCGCGGCCCGCAAGGCGCGTGATTTGACACGCCGCAAAGGCGTGCTGGACGGTTTGGCGCTGCCGGGTAAGCTGGCCGACTGCTCTGAGCGCGATCCTGCCAAATGCGAATTGTATATTGTGGAAGGCGACTCGGCAGGCGGCTCGGCCAAGCAGGGCCGCAACCGTGAGACGCAGGCCGTGCTGCCGCTGCGCGGTAAGGTGCTGAACGTGGAAAAGGCGCGTATCGACAAGATTCTCAACAACAACGAGATTCGCACCCTGATCACCGCCATCGGCGCGGGCTTTGGCGCTGACGAGTTTGATGTCGCAAAGGTTCGCTATCACAAGATCATTATTATGACCGACGCAGATGTCGACGGAGCGCACATACGCACGTTGCTGTTGA
This sequence comes from Kiritimatiellia bacterium, assembly GCA_028701555.1. GTDB lineage: Bacteria > Verrucomicrobiota > Kiritimatiellia > RFP12 > UBA1067 > JAQVQN01. The sequence continues at coordinate 2,568 of JAQVQN010000238.1, forward strand.
CCTTCTTCTACCGCCAGATGCCGAAGCTGATTGAGAGCGGGCACATCTATCTGGCCCAACCGCCGCTGTACAAGATCACGCGCAAGCAACGCGAAGAGTATATCGAGAGCGATGACCAGCTCACGCGTAAACTGCTGTTCTTGGGCGCGGACGACATGTCCGTGCGCACAGAGGGCGGCAGAATGCTGCAGGGCGAGGAGTTGCGCGGCCTGTTGGAGTTGCTGGCGCAGATCGAAGAGACTGTCAACGCCTTAAAACGCAGGGGGCTTGAGCCGCGCCTCTTGTTGAATCAGCGCAAAGCAGATACCGGCGAGTTCCCGCGTTTCGTCACCATCACAGGCTCCGGCGAGGAGGCCAGTTTCAGCTTTTCATACAACGACTCCGATCTGGCGCGGGCGCGCGCCGAGTCCGAGCAGGTGCTGGGCATCTCGATCGATCTGGCCGAGACTCAAGTGCAGACTTACCACCCGACACAGCAGTTGCCGTTCCGCTGGCTTGAGCTTTACCGCTCCGGAATACTCAAAAAGCAGATGGACACGCTGACCGGGCTGGGGCTCACCGCAGAGCACTATTACGGCAACGGGCAACCGGTGGCCTTTGTGCTTGAAGACCTAGACGAAGTGCCGGTCAATTCCCTGCCGGAACTTCTGGACATTGTGCGTGAGCGCGGCCGCAAAGGACTCGCAATCCAACGCTATAAAGGTCTCGGCGAAATGAATCCCGATCAGCTCTACGGGACCACCATGGATCCTGTCAAGCGGCGCTTGTTGAGCGTTAAACTCGAAGATGCCGTAAAGGCCGACGCGATTTTCACACTGCTGATGGGCGACGAGGTCGAGCCGCGCCGCAAGTTCATCGAGGACAACGCCCTCAACGTCCGCAATTTGGATATCTGACGCGGATCTGGCATAGTGGTTGCGGAACCACGGACAGACGCTGATACACACGGATAAATCTGCTTGATGAAGCACGCGTATTTTGTCGCGTCTGCTGCCTGCCGCCGGAGAACAGCGCTTTGGCGCGGCGGCATTAAGCGGGGGTGTCTGGCTTCTTGCGGGAACGCCGTTTTATTGAAGCCTCTTCCTCGACTGTTGGCGCCAGAGGTTCTGGTTCGCCCATGGAAATCTCTTTCATGCCGATCTCCTTGAGGCGCATGGAGACGATCTTGGAGATGCCCTTTTCCTGCTGCGTCACGCCGTAGACGATATCAGATCCCGCGATCGTGTGCTGATTGTGGGTGATGATCAGGAACTGCGAGTGCTGCAGAAAATCCTTGAGAGTCTGGACGAAACGTCCGATGTTGCTGTCGTCCAGCGCGGCGTCAAGTTCGTCCAGCATGCAGAAAGGCGCGGGCTTGATCATGAAGATCGCGAACAGCAGGCTGACCGCCGTCATGGTCCGTTCGCCGCCAGACAGCAAGGTGACCGACTGCGGGCGTTTGCCCGGCGGGCGCGCTATGATGTCGATGCCGCATTCGAGCGGATCTTCGCTGTTTTCCAGCAAGACCAGTTTCGCCTGCCCGCCGTTGAAAAGCTTGGTGAACATCAGTTCGAAATTGGCGTTGGCCTGCTCGAATGTGCTTTGGAAAAGTTCTCCGGACTTCTTGTTGATCATGGCGATCAGGTCGAGGATCTGCTCTTTGGACTTCAGCAGGTCATCCTCTTGGGCCTTGAGGAAGGCGTAGCGCTCTTCCAGCTCCTTGTACTCCTCGATGGCCACCAGGTTGACAGGGCCAAGCTCCTGGATCTCGGCGTTCAGGCTCGCGACCTTCTTTTCGATGTCCGTGACCGGCGGCTGCTCGCCGTCTTCCCAGGCTGGGTCGGCGCAGGCCACCAGCTCCTCAGGCGACAACCCGTATTCGTTATAAACGTGGTCAAGGCGGGATTGCCGGCGCATGCGCGACTCGGCCAGCTCGACCTCAG
>JAQVQN010000239.1 GCA_028701555.1 Kiritimatiellia bacterium
CGTGGAGTTCGTGCGCGTATTTGCGTTCGAGCGCCTTGTCGCTGATGAGACCGGACTGGAGCAGGCGGGTCATGAAAGTGCCCGTGCCGGTGAAGGGGTCGAGGACGTGGAGGCAGGGGGGCGGGAGAGAGAGAAAGCTCAACGTTCAAGTTTGGGAGCGAGGGGCGGGGTTATCGGGGGCGTTTTCCGCCTACAGCAGGGCGGAAGCGATGCCCAGGTAGATGAAGACCCCGAGGATGTCGGCCAGGGAGGTCACGAGCGGGCTGCTGGCCACGGCGGGGTCGACCTTGAATCGGCGCAGGACGAACGGCAGGGTCATGCCGATCAGGCTGCCAGCCACAACGATCAGAATCATGGACAGTGCGGCAACCATACCTATGCGTATACCGCCGCGCCACCAGGCGAGCAGGAACACTGCCGTCGACATTGAGAGCCCGAGGCTCAGCGAAACTGCCATCTCACGCCAGAAAACCTTTAGGAAATCGGTTAGTGTCAACTCTCCGAGAGCCATGCCGCGGATGACCAGCGTGGCGGATTGCGAGCCGGCGTTTCCGCCGCTGGCAATCAGCAGGGGCAGGAAGAAAACCAGAGCCACGAAAGAGCCGATAAGCTTGTCGAAATGCGCTATGCCCGCGCCTGAAAAGATGTTTACGAAGACCAGCGTCACCAGCCACGGTATGCGGCTGCGGTAGAGCATGAAGAGGGGGGTTTGAAGGTATCCCGCACTCAGCGGCATGATGGCCACGACTTTATGGAAGTCTTCTGTGGCCTCTTCTTCGGACACGTCGAGGATGTCATCGTTGGTGACAATTCCCAGCAGGATGCCTTCAGAGTCGACGACGGGAAGAGCGTAAAGGTCGTATTTCTTAAACACCATAACTGCCGCTTCACGGTCCTGCAGGGAGTGTAGGGCAACATATTGGCGGTCCATCAGGTCAGCTATCAGCGTGGAAGGCTCGGCAAGGATAAGTTTACGCAGAAGCAGGTCGTCGACCAAGACACCTTTCTCGTTGGTGATGTACACCATCATCACGGTTTCCGAGTCGTTGCCTTTAGAGCGTATGTTCTCCAAGGTGCGGGCGACGGTCCAGTCTTCGCAGGCGGAAACATAGCGGTTGGTCATCAAGCGCCCGACGCTGTCTTTCGGATAGCTGAGCAGGCTTAGGGCTTGTTTTCGGTCCTTGTCGCTCAACAGGTTCAGCAACCGTTGCAGCACATTAGCGGGCAGTTCCTCGAAAAGCGCGGTGCGGTCATCCGGCGAAAGCGCCGAAAGTATCTGGCGCGTCTCATCCTGCGCCATGTTTTCAAGCAGAAGGTTTTGAGAAGGGTATTCGAGTAAGGAAAAGACATGATCGGCCATGTTTCTGGGCAGCAGCCGGAATACAAGTATCTGGTCTGCGGCATTCAATGCCGTAATCAGCTCAGCGATTTCCGGAGTTGGCTGAGCCGCAAGGAAGATGCGGAGGTCGTTCAGGCGTCTGTCCTCAAGCATCTCGACGATGTCAGGCATTAGCAGATGACTGAGGACTGTGCAGGTGGCACGGCGCACCTGTTCGCGGTCGTCGTCAGCGTTTTCGCGCCCTTCTATTGCCGCGAGCCATGACTCAAGGCGTTCTTTAACCTCGTCCAGATCCTCGAGATTGACCAGTTCGTGTTTGGTCTCGTCGGCCTCGATGACGCGGGCGAGAGTCGATAGTTCGGTCAGATACAGGTTGCGTGCAGAGTACGGCACATGGTACATGAGGATCAGATGCACCGGCCAGCCGTCGGTGTTGCCGTATTCGATCCCGTCGGGGCTCCAGCCGATGACGCAGGTCATCGTGCCGTCTTGATCCGAACGGGCGTGTGGGCAGGCAATGCCGTACTTGAGGTAGGTTATGGCCTGCTCCTCACGGCGCATGACATTTTCGAGGATGTTGTGGCTGGCAGGAAACCCGGCTGAGGTTTGAAGGCTTTCGGCGAGCATGCGCAACGCCTGATTCTTGTCGCAAGGCGGCAGCTCGATCAAACGGCCTTCTCCGATAGCCTTCAGTATGGGATTGTTTTCGTTCATAGCATGAACCTACGCCACAAAAAAAGCGGCGTTCCGTAAAGGTCCGGAACGCCGCTGAAGTGTCACATCGAACCGGACGTATTTTACTTGCCTTGGACTTCAGCCAAGGTTTGCAGCATCGTGAAGTTTTCCTTGAACTTCTTTTCCGCGTCCTGGAGCATGGCTTCCGCGTTGGGGTTAAGCTTCAACAATTGCTTGAAGCGGTTTTCCTTAAGCGCGGTCTCGGCGAAGGACTGGGTGGGTGCCTTGCTGTCCAGTTGCAGCGGATTCTTGCCTTGCGCGGCGAGTTCCGGATTGTAACGGTACAACGGGAAGTGCCCTGTTTCCACAGCGATCTTCTGGTGTTCGAGGCCTTGGCTCATGTCGATGCCGTGCGCGATGCAGTGCGAGTAGGCGATGATGAGGGCCGGTCCGTCGTAGGCCTCGGCTTCAGCGAAAGCCTTGACCGTGGCTGCGGCGTTGGCACCCAAGCTGACCTGCGCGACATAGATGTTCTTGTAGGTCATTGAGATCATGCCCAGATTCTTTTTCATCTGCGGTTTGCCGCCTGCGGCGAACTTGGCCACAGCGCCCAGCGGAGTGGACTTGGAAGCCTGACCGCCGGTGTTCGAATAGACTTCGGTGTCGAGCACGAGAATCTTGATGTTGCGTCCGCTAGCGAGCACATGGTCAAGACCGCCGTAACCGATGTCATACGCCCAGCCGTCACCGCCGATGGCCCATACCGACTTGCGGACAAGGTAGTCCGCAACTCCCAGCAGGTTCTTGCAAACCTTGCAGCAAGATCCGTCGCCGATAAGTTTTTTTAGTTCTGCAACTAGAACGCGCATATTCTCCACGCCCTCGTTGCTGCTCTGGTCTACGGTTTTGATCTTTTCGGCCACGGCCTTAAGCTCGGCGGGGGCCTGTTCTGCCGCGGTGATTTGATCGAGCAGTTCCAGAGCATAGGTGTTGAGCTTGTCGGCGGTCAGTCGCATACCGAAGGCGAACTCGGCATTGTCCTCGAAAAGCGAGTTGGCCCAAGCCGGCCCGCGTCCGTCGGCACGCTGGCAGAACGGGGTGGTTGGCAGGTTGCCTCCATAAATCGATGAGCAACCGGTGGCGTTTCCGATCAGCAGGCGGTCGCCTGCAAGCTGCGTCAAAAGTTTTATGTAGGGGGTTTCGCCGCAACCAGCGCAAGCGCCGGAGAACTCAAACAACGGGCGCTTGAGCTGGCTGCCCTGTATAGAGGCGGAACTAATCTTCGAAGTGTCGGCTTCCGGCAGTCCCAAGAAGAATGACCAGTTGGCCACCTCCGCTGTGCGCAGCGGAATCTGGTCGGCCATGTTGATGGCTTTCTTTGTGGGGTCAGCCTTGTTTTTGGCCGGGCAGCGTTGCACACAGAGACCGCAGCCGGTACAGTCTTCCGGGGCAATCTGGATAGTAGACTTAAAGCCGGGGTAGGTTTTGCCGACCACGCCCTTGGCATCAGCGGACTTGAAAGTTTCCGGCGCGTCTTTGAGATTGGACGGATCGTAAACCTTGCCGCGGATGGCGGCGTGCGGGCACACCAGCGAGCACTGCATGCACTGGATGCAGGTGTCGGGATCCCACGACGGGATCTCGGTGGCGATGTTACGTTTCTCCCACTGCGTGGTGGCTGTCGGCCAGGTGCCGTCGTTGGGGATTTTGGAGACCGGCAAAGCGTCACCGCGCTGTGCCATGATCTCGGCGGTTACGTTCTTGACGAAGTCAGGCGCGTCAGCCGAGACCACTGCGGGCATCTTGATCTTGCCTGCGGGCTTGGACGGATAATCGACTTTCTTGACTGCGTCAGAGGCGGCATCGATGGCGTCCCAGTTCATTTTGACGATGGCCTCGCCTTTGCGTCCGTAGCTCTTCTTGGCGGCGTTCTTGAGGGCTTTGATGGCTTCATCCGCAGGCAGGATGCCAGAGATCTTGAAGAAGGCGGTCTGCATCACGGTATTGATACGTCCCCCCAACTTAAGCTCGTGGTCAAGTCTGAGGGCGTTGACAACGTAGAACTTCAGGCCTTTATCAATGATCTGCTGCTCGACCTCATCCGGCATGCGGTCCCAGACTTCCTCTGCGTCGTAAGGCGAGGCCAGCAGGAAGGTGCCGCCGGGTTTGATACTTGCCAGCATATCGTATTTCTCGAGAAACGAGAAATTGTGGCAGGCCACGAAGTCGGGCTTGGTGCAGAGATAGGGGCTGCGGATGATTTTAGGGCCGAAGCGCAGGTGTGAGACCGTGATCGCGCCGGCTTTTTTCGAGTCGTAGACGAAATACCCCTGCGCGAAGTTGTCTGTGTCCGACCCGATGATTTTGATCGAGTTCTTGTTGGCTCCGACTGTGCCGTCCGATCCGAGTCCGTAGAACATGCATTCTTTGCGGCCCTCGTCCGCCAGAGTGAAGTCCGTGGGGATT
>JAQVQN010000240.1 GCA_028701555.1 Kiritimatiellia bacterium
CCTTTTGGACATGCCTTTGCCGCCCTTGCCGAACAACATGGCGTACATTTGAAGCGACCGACAGCGGAAACGAACTGCACGCATACAGCAATGTGGATGAAATGTTCAAGGCGCTTGATAATCGATAACACCATAGGATCGAAACTTCATTATGGACACTCTTGACAGCGGCACAAGCTGTACAGTATCCTGTCCAATATGAATGCAATGACCTACACAGAAGCGCGGGAGACTCTGGCAGCCACGATTCGCCGTGTCTGCCGGGATCACGTCCCTGTTATTATCACGCGGAAGCGTGAGGATTCGGTTGTCATGATGGCACAAGAAGATTATGACTCACTTACGGAGTCTGCCTATCTCTTGCGAAGCCCCAAGAATGCCAGGAGGCTCCTTGATTCCATCCGGGAACTTGAGAGTGGAAAAGGCCAGAAAAGGCAGCTTATTGAATGAAGGTCACTTTCTCAAGCCAAGCATGGGAAGATTATCTTCATTGGCAACAGACGGACCGTAAGTTGCTTAAGCGGGTCAATGCTCTAATCAAGGAGATTTCAAGAACACCTTTTGAAGGTACGGGGAAACCTGAACCCCTTCGACACGCTTTGGCAGGATACTGGTCGCGGAGAATCACAGACGAACACCGTTTGGTCTATAAGATGCAGGATGATGCTGTCCTCATCGCACAAGCGAGATTCCACTATTGACCGACACAAGCAAGTGTGTGAAACTATGTGTGGAGGTGGACAATGGCGACAAATCTTCAACTTGATGATCGACTGATCGCGGAGGCCGCAGCACTTGGGAAACACCGCACCAAGAAGGAGGCCGTGACGCAGGCGTTGACCGACTATGTCCGGCACCTGCGGCAGGAACGGATTTTGGATCTCTTTGGCCGGATCGACATCGACCCGTCCTACGACCACAAGCGGCAGCGGGCAAAGGCATGAAAGTGCTGGTTGATACGAGTATCTGGTCTCTGGCCCTGCGGCGTCGCGAACACGCACAGAACCCGGAGGCAGAGGAACTGGTGCGGCTCATTGCCTCCCATGTTGTGGAGATCATAGGCCCGATCCGACAGGAGGTTCTGTCCGGGGTTCGGGAAAGTGCACAGTTTGAGCGTTTGGAGACGTGTCTCGACGCCTTTGTGGATCTGACTTTGACAGCCGAAGACTATGTGACGGCAGCGAAGTTCTACAACCTGTGTCGAGCCAAAGGAATTCAGGGCTCCAACACGGACTTCCTCATTTGTGCTGTTGCGGTGCGACACGATCTGTCTGTCTTCACAACTGATGGATACTTCCCTCACTTTGCGAAGTGCCTTCCAATCGTGCTGCACGAAGTCAGAAGACCAGCCGAACAATCGGCTGTTGCGTGCGGGCTACCGCCCGCCGCAGAGCCGTGACGCCGTGACGTTAGCCAGAAATATCGAAGCGCCGGGGCGATCAGGTGATGGTTGCCGAGATGTTCTTGAGGTAGGCGTTCTCGAGATTGTCGCCGCGGGTGACGGTGGAGACATCGCATTGGGCGAGCAGCGCGGGCAACAGGCTGCGGTTGATGTCCTCGGGCGTGAAACGGCGCGGGTCGTAGCGGCAGACCAGATCGGAGGCCTCTGTGTCAAAAGACAGGTTCGCGTCCGGCGCGGCTGCGGCAAGCGCAGCGTAGTCGGCTGGTTCGGCGGCGACGCGGTACACGAGAGTGCTGTCTTTGCCGACCACCTCCTCCAGCGTGGCCACGCGCACGGTGCGGCCTTTCTCGATAAAGGCGATGTGGTCGCACATGACCTCGATGTCGTGCAGGTTGTGAGAGCTGATGATGATGGTCTGCTGTCCGCGGCGGCGGGTGATGAAGGCACGCATGTGGGCTACCTCGCGGGGGTCGAGTCCGCTGAGCGGCTCGTCCAGCAGCACCACCTCGGGATGGCCGATGAAGCACTGGGCGATCATCACGCGTTTGCGCATGCCGTGCGAGAGTGCGCGGATCGGGGAATTAATGCGGTCGCCGAGATGAACCTCCTTAAGCATGGATGCGGCGGAATCAGCGGCAGCCTGATGGGTGAGCCCCTGCAACAGTCCGTAGTGGGTCAGCAGCTCTTGGGGTCGGCTTTCTAGCGGCAGTTCGGAATCCTGCGGCAGGATCGTCACGCGTCCGCAATGTGCCGCGGGATTGAAGGGGCCTTCGTTCAGAAGGTTGACGGATCCGGAGGTGATACGCAGAAAGCCCGCCACCGACATCATCCAGGTGGTTTTGCCAGCGCCGTTGGCGCCTACCAGACCCATCACAGCGAAGCGCGGCACGGAGAGGGTCAGCCCGTCCAAGGCTTTTCTTGAGCCGTAGCGTTTCACCAAGTCTTTTGTTTCAATCGCGTAGAACATAAGTTACACGTCACGTTTACGGAAAAAAGCGTAGCCAGCCAGTAGGTAACAGAAGCCCAGCGTAACTAGATAGGTGAAGCCGGTGGCCAAGGGCGCGGCCGCGCTGCGCCAAAGGTACATTTTGTGGTCGTCGGGCACCAGCACTCCCAGATATGGCAGATAGGCGCGCCAGCCATCATCGGTGGTGAAGTGGCGGATCACGATCGAGATCACGAAGCAGAAGGTGATCGCTATGATGCCCATGATTGTGGCCTTGCTGGCCGAGCGGGTCAGGTGCGAGAGCCCCATGGCGAGGCCTAGGTAGGGTATCGAATAGATCCAGGCGCGTAAAGACCACTGCAGGATGTTCAACAGGAGATCGGGCGTGCCCGAGCCTGCCAGGCGGTATTTGGCCACGGCGTAGGCGCCGATGCCGCTGAGCAGCAGCGCAAGGCCGATCATGATCACCTGCCCGGCGAACTTGCCTACGGACCAGCAGGCGCGCGATGTTCGGAATATTACATAGCGCACGGCACCGGAGCCGATGTCCTCCGCGATGCGGTTACCTGCCACCAGCACCACCAGCATGGGGGTGTAGAAAAAGGCGAACCAGGCGTAAATCAACTCCACCGGATGTTTGCCGGTAAGGTCGCGCAAGACCAAGTCGTTTTGCGTTACATTCTTCATGATGCGCTGGAATTGTTTGGACTTCCACAGGGCGGTCGAAACCACGCCCGCCTGTTCCGATTGCGGCAATTGCAGCATGGTGGCCAACTCTTTTTCCATGCGGTGCAGGAGGTTGATCGACCAGTGCATGGTGCAGACGGCTGCGGTCATATAAAGTAAAAGCACCACCAGTGCCCGGCGGCTGCGCAGAGCGTCGAACCACTCATAACAGGCCACCCGCCAGATTTGCCGGATTCCGTTCATTGGCGGCCCCCGGGCGGCGGGCGGCGTGTGGCCGCGTTATCGAGCTTGTCCTGCACAGCGATCAGAGGCTCGGCCACGCCGGGGTCGATGAAGTCGGTCAGCTCGATCATCGAGACCTCGCCACGCTGCTCTTCCGCGACTAACTCATGAAAATCGTTGTAGGTCTCGGTCAGCACTGTGGTCATGTCATTGATCGCACGCGTTGTGTCCTCGGGCGTCAGCGAATCGGAGGTGGCCAGCATGTCGGCGAAGTCCTGCGCGGCGTAATACAGCCGCTCGTTCATGGTGTTGAGGGCCTCGTCGAACAGGGCCGTCTGTTCCGCGTTGAACTTAAGGCGGTTTTGCCATTGGGCGCGGGCGATTTCGACACGGGTTTTCCAGAGTTCCTTGGCCTCGTCGATACGTGCCTTGAGGTCTTCCGGCGACATCTCCTGCCGTTGTCGCCTGCCGCCGCGCTCGCCGACCGTGTTAGTGGAACTGCCGGAGGCGCTGGCCGCGACCTCGTTGCTGACCGAAGAGGCCTGTTCCGGCACAGGCTTTTCGCTGGCGGGAGCGACCTTGGTGGCGCGGTCGGGAATTTTCATCATTCGGGTGAAGGCGTTCACGCGGTTCTCCTGATCGCCGCGTTCCGCGCGCTTTTGGAGTTCCTTCATCTCTTTTTTGGCCGTGCGCAGTTCTTCTTTGGGTGCCCAGCCTCCGATAACCAGCCCCAGCAGCAGCACAAACGGAAACAAAAGCATTAGTTTCATATAAATAATATACACAAATAGTTCATGCTGCGTTACAGTAAGTCAGTATTACACAAGTTTAACGGACTGCTGCTGTTCTGCCAGCGCCTGAAATTGTATAATGGGCGCATGAATCACAGGAATGAGTTTTGTGTGGCAATTATGCTTGCCGGTATTTCGCTGTCGACTTTTGGCGGACATCTGAGACTGATGTCAAACCCTTATGCTAGGGTCGCGTGGGAAAGGGTGGCACAACACAAGGCCAATTTGCATACCCATACGGTCGCCAGCGGCGGGCAACTTTTCTTGAGACAGGCATATGAGGAATATGCGAGGAACGGTTATACGATACTTGCGGTTACGGATCATGATCTTATTACGGCATGGGGCAAGTCGGACATTGATCCGCTAAAAGAATTCGGGATTCTTCAAGTTAAGGGCAAGGAATATTCCGGCAGCCAACATGTCA
>JAQVQN010000241.1 GCA_028701555.1 Kiritimatiellia bacterium
ATAAGGGTCAAATCAGATTATGGGTTTGCTATTATTAACCCATGGAAACTACTAAACACTATGAGCTACTGTTGGGGCTGGACAAAAACTGGAAAGTGAGCAACGTCGATTTGAATGTTCAGGAACTTCTCAAATTACCGGACATCCATCTTGTTATTCTGCGGAAGATTGAATCTTTACCCATGAAATTGTTCGAAGAACCTTTGTTTTGCGACAAGACAAGCTTGTCCCATGAGTTTGAATATCGGCAAAAGTATCTTTCCGATAAACCTGTTTTTCTCTGACAAACTTGTTTTCCATGAGATTCATCCCTATAAGTCGATTTGGCCATCATACCCGATCAGACCATTTCGATCTTGGCCTTGGCTTTCAGCTCTTCGACATAGGCGGTCATGGCCTCGCCGCGGCGGGCGTGGCGTAGAAAATCGCGGACCTTTTCGCGCACTTGGTCGAAATCCGCCTCGCCGGCCGCCTCGTGATCGGTCTTGTAGATGATGTGGTAGCCGAACTGCGTCTCGATGATGCCGCTGACCTCGCCGACGCTCATCGAGAAGACCGCCTGGTCGAACTCCGGCACCATCATGCCGCGTCCGAACCAGCCTAGGCTTCCGCCGTCCTTGCCGCTCGGACACATCGAGTGCTCAGCCGCCTCGTCCGAGAAAGATTTGCCGGCCTGGACCCGCTCGCGGATGCCCTCGATCTTGACGCGGGCCTCGTCTTTGGACACCTGCGTCTCGCCGTCAGGCGTGATCAGGATATGCTGCGCCAGCACACGCTCCCCCGTGGCATACTCATCTTTGTGCGCGTCAAAATGTTTTTGGATATCGTCCTCGGTCGGATCCGGCACGTCAGCCGAGACCTTCTCCACCAGCAGGTCCACCTTAAGCCCGCGCCTCAACTGTTCACGGAAAGCGGCCTCGTCACTCTTCTGCGCGGCAAGGGCCTTTTCAAAGGCCTCGCGGCCGCCGACCTGCCCGACGATCTTCTGCACCTGCGCCTCCAAAGCCTCGTCGCTGGCTCTCAGATCGAGCCTGTCCGCCTCTTCCATCAGCAGCTTGGCGCCTATCGCCTGTTCCGTGGCCTTCTTGACCAGATCCGGCAACTGGGCGCGTATTTGATCTTGCGGCATGCCGTGTTCAGCATAGAAACGGACCAGTCGCTCGAGTTCGAATTGCACCGCCTCTTGCGGAATCACCTGCCCATTAACCTTCACTGTCTGCATCTTTGCCTTTCTTGACGGCAAACTCCCGTGCCGTTTCGTTTATTGCTTGTTTCCCACTTTTGCCCATGAATCTTTAAGTGTAACGGTTCGGTTAAATACCGGCGCTCCAGGACGCGAATCAACCGTGTCCGCACAAAAATAACCGACTCGCTCGAACTGGAAGATCTGTCCTGTCGCAGCCTCGGCCAACGCTGGCTCGGCATGCGCAGTGATCTTCCGCAACGAATCCTCGTTGAGAAACTCCAGAAAATCCTTGGTGTCGTCGCCCATCGGGTCCGGCACCGTGAAAAGCCGATCATAGAGGCGCACCTCCAGCGGCACGGCGTGCGCCGCAGAAACCCAGTGGATTGTGCCCTTGATCTTGCGTCCGTCGGCCGCATTGCCGCCTTTTGAGTCAGGATCATAAGTGCCGTGCACCTCGACCGCACGTCCCTCCGCGTCTTTCACCACATGCGTGCAGGTAAAGAGACAGGCCGCTCGCAGACGCACCTCCTGCCCCGGCGTCACGCGGAAAAACTTTTTGGACGGCACCTCCATGAAATCCTCGCGCTCAATAAACAACTCGCGCCCAAAAGGAACGAGGCGGGTCCCCGCGTCGGGGTCTTCCGGGTTGTTGAGCGCTGCCACATTCTCGACCTTGTCCGCTGGCCAGTTGTCGATCACCACTTTGATCGGATCCAGCACCGCCATGCGCCGCAACGCGCGTCGGTTAAGGTCGTCCCGCAGGCAGTATTCAAGCAATGCCACATCGGTCTGGCTCTCATATTTGGATACGCCTATGCGCTCGCAGAAATCCCGAATAGCCTCTGGCGTGTACCCGCGCCGCCGCAGACCGCAGACCGTGGGCATACGCGGATCGTCCCAGCCGCTGACGCGACGCTCTTCCACGAGCTGTAGCAGCTTGCGCTTGCTCATCACCGTGTACGAGAGGTTTAGCCGGGCGAACTCGCGCTGCTGCGGACGGATCTTGACACCGTTGCGCACTACCAGCAGCCCCATCTCGTCCATGCGGTCAACCACCCAGTCGTATAAGGGACGGTGCACCTCGAACTCCAGTGTACACATCGAGTGCGTTACGCCCTCGAAAGCATCCTCGATCGGATGCGCGAAATCGTACATGGGGTAGATGCACCACTTGTCGCCGGTGTGGTAGTGCGGTACGCGCATGATGCGGTACAGCACCGGATCACGGAAATGGATATTCGGCGAAGCCATGTCTATCTTCGCGCGCAGACACAGCGTGCCGTCCGCAAACTCTCCCGCCCGCATGCGCCGGAAAAGGTCTAGGCTCTCCGCCGCAGACCGATTGCGGAACGGACTCTCGCGTCCCGGCGAGGTCGGTGCCCCGCGGTATTCTTTCCACTGTTCTTGAGTGAGTTCGCACACGTAGGCATGCCCGCCCTCGATCAGACGCTCAGCTATCTCATACATTTGCTCAAAGAGATTAGCCGCGCTGTAAAAGCCTTCCCCCCAGTCGAAACCAAGCCAGCGTATATCCTTTTTAATGCTTTCAGCGTACTCGTCCGACTCTTTGGAAGGATTAGTGTCATCCATTCGCAGGTTGCAGCGTCCGCCGAACTCCCGAGCCATGCCGAAATCGATGCAGATAGCCTTGGCGTGCCCGATGTGAATGTAGCCGTTTGGTTCAGGCGGGAAGCGCGTCACCACCGTGCCGCCTGTGCGTCCTGCCGCCACGTCCTCAGCAATCCATTGTTTAAGAAAATGCCGCCCGGTATCAGAACCCTTATCACCATCTCCTGCAATCATCACGTCTCACCTTTCAAACCCCGCACTTTCACACACTTCCCAACTCCCAACTCTTCCCTCTTCACTATTAACAATTAACTATCAACTATTAACTATCAACTATTCCCTCCTACCGCCATACCCGCACCTTCACGCGCTTGCGGCCCCACTGTTTGGCGGCCTCATGCGACGAAAACCACAAGTCTAGCTTGTGGCCTTTGATCGCGCCACCGCGGTCCTCGACCCTGCCGTAACCGTAGCCCGGCACATAGACGATGGTGCCGAAAGGCAAAACCACGGTGTCCGCCGCGATCGTGCCGTGTTTGGCCTTGGTGCCGCTCGCGGTGACACCGACCTCCTTGGGCTTACCCTTGTTCGGGCCGCTGCTGTGCACCGGCGGACCCAGCCCCATCCAAGAACGTTCCCAACTGCAGCAGATACCGCAGTTACAGTAGCCCGTGACCTCCATCGTCATAACTACACCAGGGTTCCCGCGCGGCGGGCGTATGCGGTCAGCCAGACATCCGGACCACCACATCAACAACGGCAGGCACAAGCCCGCGCAAACTGCGGGCAGCGAACCAGCTAACTTTCGCAAACTCTGTTTATGGCTTATACGCGGCATTGTTTTGGCATATTAACACAACCAAGCGCCTGCCGCAATTTGGCTTTCAGCAATTCTAATTTTGCTGGAGCCGCACCGTAGTAGAAGCGGCGTCCCCGCCGCTTTCGGCGATAATGTCGCGCATGTAACGTCCGATCAGCGCGTTGTCGCTGTTGCCGGAAAACCGCGCCGCCTGCGCTCCGACGGCGTAAACCGGCACAGGCGCGTCAGTATGGCTCAAACTGCTCCAGATTAGCCCCGCTCTGGCACTGACTAGGCGCGACCAGAACAGGCTGATTATGCGGTTGTCGCCATAAGAGAAATCGCCTCGCGCATCGCCACCCTTATTAAAATATTCATGGACTTCCGTCAGTTCCTTGTCGTTTATATTTTGTATGCCGAAAAACTCTTTCATCAGAGGCAGAGCCTCTTCAAACAGCATTTTGTTTGTCTCGATCTTCTTGAACACTTCTCGGGCTGAGGCGTTCCGCGACCCTTTCTGTCCATCCAAGATCTTACTCATTCCGGCGGCATTGATTTTTTCTTCATCCAGCGATAACCCCCCGCATTCGTGGTCCGCCGTCACCACAATCAAAACTTCGTCAGGCCTCGCCTTGTAAAACTCCATTGCCCTGGCTATGGCGCGGTCAAATTCCAGCACTTCATGCATCAGCGCCGCGCCATCATTGGAATGGCTGGCACCGTCAATCAACGCGCCCTCGACCATCATGAAGAAACCTTCCGGCCCCGTCAGCAGTTCAATCGCCTTGCCGACATGATCCGCAAGGGGAATCTCATGCTTTGCGTCAATGGCCAGAGGCATTCTGCTCCGGACCCAAACGCGCCGCGCGCCGGACTTCAAGGCGTCGAAGCTCTGCCGGTCTTCG
>JAQVQN010000242.1 GCA_028701555.1 Kiritimatiellia bacterium
GCTGATTGTTGTGCCGTGCATAAAAAAACCGCCGTTCCCAGAGGGACCGACGGGTTTTCAATTTATTTATTTCGCGAAAGTTCGCGGTCAGCCGACTACCAGCGTGACTCACGGCGCTCGCGACCGCCGCCGCCGCCGCTGCTGCGACCGCCGCGGAAACCGCCGCCACCACCGCCACCGCCGCCGAATCCGCCGCCGCCGCCACCGCCGCCGCCGCGACGCTCTTCGCGAGGCTTGGGCTGCGACTCATTCACGCGCAGAGTGCGACCTTCCAGTTCTTTCCCGTTGAGGGAGTCGATCGCGGCTTGAGCCTGGGCGCGATCAGGCATTTCGACAAAACCGAAACCCTTGGAACGGCCGGTCATGCGATCTGCGACAACACGGGCTGAAGATACCTCGCCGAATTCCGCAAAAGCGGTTCTAAGTGACTCATCATTAGTCGAATAGGCAAGATTGCCCACATAGATGTCCATGTCTCTATCCTTCTCTACTTCACAAACGCCATGTACTGTTCTGTAACAGGCAAAACCGGAAACCATGGCCAGAACCGGTTTTGTAGGCAACCCCGCCTATGCTACCATGCCCGCGACCTGCGGACATAGGCAACCCCAAAGTGGTGTAAAGCGGTTTGGAAAAACGCAGAAGATTACAGTTAGTCCGCAAATTCGGGAATTAAGGACGCGAACAGAGCGACTGACGTGATCGGCTTCGATATTCCAAACTTTTAAAAAACAACTTCCGTCAATTAAGAGACGGATCCTCCATCACGACAAGCCTGAACAAAACCGGTACTCAAAAGAGACATAAAAAAAGCCTATTCGCAACATGTAGAGGCAGTGTATATGATTTTTTTCAGCTTGTCAACCGCGAGTTTTAATTTTTTTTTGTGTTAATCGACAAAGCTAGCTAGCCCCCAGCGGTTCGTCGGTACGGAATTTTGGTTAATGGGCCTATTAACAAATGGCAAATTCTGGTTTCTTGTGGCTGGAAATTGCCGGTTAGCCGCTAAATTGAAGCTGCTTGGCGGCGCATTCGTGCTGTCAAAGCCGTTTATGATCGGTTACTATAAAAGCGAATTATTGAGAGGTTTTTTATGATTCCTGATTTGCAGGCGAGTGTTTTGTGCGACGATGTGCGCCAGGAGCGCAACGGAAAATTTATGCTGATAGGGATTTTCGATGGGCTAATGCAACCGGTCAACCAGCCGGTTTGCCCTAAAATCTGCCTGATGAACCGATGGTGCATGGGCGAGGGCGAGTTCACCCAAAAGTCCAGGATTGTGGCGCCGGATGGCGTGACGGTGGTCGGAGAGGGTCAGCCTGTGCCCATCAAGCTATCCGGTGAGCAGCAGATTGCCACGACAGTTGAGGTCTTCATCAATCTGGCGTTCCACCAGGCCGGCACACATTGGGTGGAGATTCTCTTAGATCAGCAGTTGCGTATGCGCTACCCGCTGCACGTACGCAAGATGCAGCCGAAACCGCCTGCCGGTCATGCGCCGGAAGCGTCATGAATATAACCTTCTGTCTGTAGTTCACTGCGCATCATAAGGCAGGCACTTTCCCACGGCAGCATTTCAAGCTTCTTCATTAGCGTCGAAAGAGTCAGGCGTTGAGCGTCGGTTTCGGCGGTTGAGGATGGGCTTATGCTGTCACGCTTTTGCTTGATGCGAGCGATCCAGATTCTGGTGATCAAGTCGCGGGCCGCGTCCTCCTTGGTCATCTCTTTGGCACCCAGCATCTTGTGCTTGTGAGTTAGGAGCCCTTCCAGCAACGGCAGCCAGCAAGGGGCCGCAGTTTGGTGCAACTTGGCCAGTAAATCCTCTCCTGTTCGCCGTTGTTCGGCTAAAGTACGCACCAGCAGCTTGGCAAAAGGATGTTCGATCATGTGCTCCGGCAGAAATTCCTCGACCAGCCCCAGTACCGCGAGGTCGTGCTCGTGTTCGACCAGCAGCTCGCAAAGCGACTGTTCGTAGGTTGAAGGCGGCTTCAGTATGGGCTTGGCGGATAAAACATCGAGCTGGGAGTCATCTTGCCGACCTTCGTCTGTATCCAAGTCATGATCCGGCTGGGCAGACGCATTGGGCGCTGATGTTGTATCTTTGGTTTTGAACGAAGCGGCATGGGCGGCGCGGTTGCGCGCGGCATCACGATATTTTTCCAAGTCTTGTTCCAGTGCGCTGTAAGGCAGATGCAGCAGTTCAGCCGCCTCTTGCAGCAGCCTGGTGCGCAGTACGGCGCCGTCACAGCCTGCCAGTGTCTCAAAAACGTCGCGCGTGATTCTGTTCAAGGCGTCAATCGAGTCAGGCTGCGCCTCGTCCTCGTGGAAAGTCTTGATTTGAAAGGCGGTGACCGAATCGGCGGTCTCAAGCGCTTCGCGAAAGACCGACGGACCTTGGTCACGCAGCAGTGAATCAGGATCCTCGCCTTTTGGGAGCACCGCCACGCGCACTGGTATCTCCTCTTCCAAGAAAAGTGTTCCTGTGCGCAAAGCCGCCTTGCGGCCGGCACTGTCGCCATCGAAAACTAGCACGACGCTGTCGGCGTACCTTTTGAGCAGACTAACATGCTCTTTGGTAAAGGCGGTGCCTTGCGCCGCGACAGCGGTATTGAAACCGGAGTCGTGGCAGCGAATGACATCGATTTGCCCTTCGCAGACGATCGCTTCGCGTCGCGGGTGTTTGACTATATGTGAAGAAGCTTTGTCCAGTGCGTAGAGCACACGGCTTTTGGTGAAAATTTCTGTTTCAGGACTGTTGACGTACTTTGCGGCATTGCGGCGTTCGGCCAGCAGCCGTCCGCTGAAAGCCACGACACGGCCGGGGCGGTCACATATCGGAAACATCAGCCGTCCGGCGAAACGGTCATAAAAGTCATCCGGTGCCGATTGTTCCCTGGGTGGGCAAAGCACACCGGCAGAGACAAGCTGTTCAGGCGTGAAATTATGTTTAGAGGCCCATTGCAAGATCGAGTTTTTAGGTTTTGCCGGGGCGTAACCGATACCGAAGCATTCGATGAGGGAGTCGGACATCTTCCGTTTGGCGAGATATTCGCGTGCCGCTTGCGCTTCTTTGGTCTGGCGTAGACAGCGCTGGTAAAAAGCCGCCAACTCGGTATGGATGGCGTAAAGCAACTGGCGCACGTGGGTTTTTTCATCATGCTGTTCCTCGATCACCACGCCGACGCGTTCAGCTAACAGGCGAGCCGCGTCAGTGAAGCTTAGCCCGTCCTGTTTCATGAGAAAAGTAAAGACATCGCCGCTCTCCCCGCACCCGAAACAGTGGTAGAACTGTTTTTCCTGATTGACGTGGAAGGAAGGGGTCTTCTCGTGGTGAAAAGGGCAGCAGCCCTTGAAGGCGGAGCCAGCCTTCTTCAGGGTCATCCGTGCGCCGATGAGGTCGACGATGTCGATCCGGGCGCGAATTTCCTCGATGACCTGCTCTGTAATTCTTCCTGACATATTTCGGCTAGTATTAAAGCATAAAAGAGCTGCCTGCAAAAGCCGGAATTGCAGCGCGGCTTGACCGCCCAAGCGCTAATATGCTAAATATTTCCATTTTTATGGTCGGCATAGCGCATTGTGGTTATGGTTGTGGCGATTTGAGGGAGAAAAGCTGAAAATGATGGATGACATGTTTGGGTGCATGCTCAAGAAGATGGTGATTTTTGTCTTTGCCGCCGTAATAAGCGCGGGCGCGATTTTTGCCGAGCCATTGCCGAAGTACGTTTTTTTGTTCATCGGGGATGGCATGGCGGAAGCGGATGTGCGGGCTACAGAGTGTTATTATAAAGATGCTCAAGCTCAAAAAGGGGTTGCTCCTGAAGAAATACAGGGCTTGGCCATGACGGCACTGCCGGTGCGGGGAACTGCCAGGACCTTTTCTAAAAATAACGCGACGACAGACTCGGCAGCTTCGACCACAGCCCTGTCATCGGGATACAAGGCCGCGAATGGTGCCTTGAATGTCGACACTGAAACAGGGCGAGAGTTTGAGCCCATGGCGCAATTCGTAAAGCGTTACCGTATGAAGGTGGGCATCATTTCAAGCGCCGCGCCGAATCACGCCACTCCCGCCGGATTCTACGCTTATGCTCAGAAAAGGAATATGTATCCCGAAATCGCCATGCAGTTGACAACGAACGAACTGGATTATGTGGGCGGTCCGGTTACGCTTGGTGGAACGGAGGCGGACGCCAAGGCGCGGGAAGCCGCTGTGAAGAATGGATACACGATTGTCGAAGACCGGCAGAGCTTCGACGCCTTGAAGTCCGGCGCGCGGCGCGTTTGGGTCCGGAGCAGAATGCCTCTGGCCATTGACGCAAAGCACGAGATTCCCCTTGCGGATCATGTCGGCAAGGCGATTGAACTGCTGACGGGGCCGGAAGGTTTCTTCATGATGGTCGAGGGCGCGTTGATTGACGGTGCCAGCCATTCCAATGATGGCGCGGCGCTG
>JAQVQN010000243.1 GCA_028701555.1 Kiritimatiellia bacterium
TGCGGGTCGGCGCGGGAGGCTTCATGACCGGCCCCGGCAATTTCAGCGCCGGACGGAACACCGGATCATGCGGTGCGCTATACATCGACGGCGGAACGTTCATTCGAAATACCCCTAGTACTACTGGAGAACGTTTCGTTTTCGGTGGGTACTACAATCCAGGTTATGGATACCTGAACGTCTCCGACGGATTTCTTAAAACAACGCGATTCGTGTTGGGGCCGTCGCATAGCTCGTCAGGACTGGGCATCGGTGTGGCGCGTGTGTCCGGCGGAACATTTGAAACCAAAAACGCATTTGTGATCGGCTATAACGCATACAGTCTGGGTGTACTGACGGTCGATGGCGGCACCATTGATCATGCGAACGCAAGCACATTTATTCAGATGGGGTATTCTGGCGGACGCGGCGAGCTGAACATGATCGGCGGCGCTTTGCTGAATGACGGGCATGTGATCGAGATGCGCCGCAGTTCAGGCAACACGACCAGCATCGTGAACATCTGCTCGGGAACTTTATCTCTGAACGCCTTTGAAAACAAAGCTCCCGGGATCGCCTGGCTCAACCTGCGCGGCGGCACCCTGCGGGCGACGGCCAACACCTCGGTGTTCTTCCCGACCACCCTGAAAGCGGTGTATAGTTTCGGGGCCGAGGGCGATTTCGCTGGCGGCGCGGTGATAGACACCGACGGTTTTGACATCGCCTTCGCCAAACCTGTTTCAGCCCCGAGCGGTAACGGCGTTTACGCAGTGACCTTGACTGACGGAGGCTCGGGCTATATCGGCGAGCCGTACGTCTCGATCACCGGCGGCGGCGGGTTCGGGGTTGCGGCTGTGGCCAACATGGAGGACGACGGCACAGGCAACGGCACCTACCGCGTGGCCAGCGTCACGATCACCGCGCCGGGGTGCGACTATACCTCAACGCCGACCGTGGCCTTCCTGCGCGGCGGCAACGGCGTTACGGAACCGACGGTTGCGGGGGTCACGCTGGCGCCGAACGTCAGCGGCGGGCTGACCAAGGCCGGCGCGGGAACTCTGACGCTTAACGCGGTCAACACATATCAGGGCGCGACTAAAGTTTCCGGTGGCACGATATTGCTGACAAACGCTCAAGCTCTGCCGACCGGGACGGACGTGGTGCTGGACGGCGGCACGCTGGACCTGAACGGCTACACCGTGACCAACGGGGTCAGCGGCAGCGGCACGCTCGCCAACGGCACGCTGCAGGCGACAGTCTCGCCTGCGGGTGAGGGCGTGATCGGCAGCGACACCTTCACGCTCGACGGGGCAACCGTGCAAGGCCTGTATGTGGCGGATGTCACGGCGGACGGCGCGAGCGATCTCGTGACCTTCCAGAGCGGCGTGGATTTGGACGGGTGGACGCTGCAACTCGTGGACCCGCAGCTTTTGAACCGCCAGCACGCCTACACGGTGATGTCCTGCGCGGGCGGGCGCGTCGGTAAACTGACGGTCGCGAACCTGCCGGACTCCCGCTGGCATGTGGTTTACGGCGGAAACGGCATCGTTATGCTGAAGTTTGTTGACGGCACGTTAATCTCCATCAAGTAAAAAAGAGGAAATGATGATAACGCGCAGGGGTTTTGGCAGAGGCGGTTTGGCGGCGGCGACAATCACGGCGGTTCGAACGGACTGGCTGAGGGCGGCAGGGATCGGCGAGCCCAAGCCGCCGTTCGAGATGCCGATTTTCAAGGAACCCAAATTTGCGGCGCGGGTTTTCGATATCCGCAAGTTCGGGGCGAACGCGGGCGGACAGAGTGCCTGCACACAGGCGATAGCCGCCGCGATAGAAGCCTGCGCCAAAGCTGGCGGCGGGCGTGTGCTGGTGCCTTCGGGGGTCTGGCTGACCGGTCCGGTTCACCTGCGGAGCAATGTCGAGCTGCACGTCGCGGACGGCGCGGAGCTGCGCTTCAGCCAGAAGTTCGAGGATTACCTGCCGCCGGTCTATTCGCAGCGCGGCGGTGTGCGCTACTACGGGTTCTCGCCTCTGATCTACGCGCATCGCTGCGACAACATCGCGGTGACCGGCAAAGGCGCGCTCAACGGGCAGGGGGATGTGTGGTGGCCTTGGACTAAACGTCAGCCTGGCATGCGCGAGCTGTTCAATGACGGGGCCATTGGCAAGCCTGTTGAAGAAAGGGTTTACGCCAGCGAGGCGCATGGCGTGCGCCCGCCGTTTGTGCTGCCGATCGAGTGTACGAATGTGCTGCTGGAGGGGTTCACAATCAACAACGGACCGTCATGGAACATTCATCCGGTCTGCTGCGAGAATCTGACTGTGCGCGGGGTGAGCGTGGTAACGCAAGGGCCGAACAACGACGGCATCGACCCCGACTCCTGCCGCAATGTGGTGATCGAGGATTGTCTGCTGGACACGGGGGACGACTGCATCTGCCTCAAGGCCGGGCGCGATCAAGACGGGTGGGCGGTCGGCAAGCCGTGCGAAAACCTGATCATCCGGCGCTGCAAGACCCGGCGCGGTCATGGCGGGGTGGTGTTCGGCAGCGAGATGTCCGCCGGCATCCGCAATGTCTTCGTGCACGACTGCGAGTTTGACGGCACCGATATCGGCCTGCGTTTCAAATCCCTTCCCGGGCGCGGCGGATATGTCGAGAACATCTGGTGCCAGGACATCAAGATGGACAACATCCGCAACGCTGCGATACACATGACCTTCAGATACAGCAAGCCCAAGAGCGGGGCGGTTGAAATGCCGGTCTTCAAGAATTACCGGATCCGCAATGTCATGTGCGCGAAGACCCGTTCCGCCGTGGTGATCCAAGGCATCCCGGAAAACTATATCCAGGATGTGCATCTGGATGATTTGACGATCAATGCCGATAAGTCCGGTGTGGTTGTCGAAAACGCTCGCAAGATCAAAATGAGCAAGATGTCGATACAAATCAAGGGCACTCGGCCACTGTTCAGCTTGAGCGATGTGCAGGATGTCGAGATAAGCGACAGCGCGTGTCCGGCGGACACCAAAACCTTTATTGAGGTTAAGGGCACGGAGACGCGCGACGTGCGCCTGGTGGGTCTGGATCTTTCCAAGGCGGGACATGCGGTTGAACTGGGCGAGGACGTGCCGAAGGATGCGGTACAACAACTGTAAAGGCAAGGATGAGTGATTTTTTTGGAAAGTGCCTGGTGCTGCTGATCATAACGTTTGCGGTCCGCTCTATGCGGGCCGCCAATGTTATGGTGACTAATGACTATGCCTCCAGCCTCACGCAAGGCGCGGGCGGGCCGCTGAATCTCAAGTCTGAACTCAATTACGACGACACCCGATCGAACGCGCCAATCGCGGTGGTGATGCATCAGTATTCCGGGGCTAGCGGGCTATTCAGCAACGTGCGCGCCAATGCCCAGCGCTTGCGTGATCAAGGCTTTTTCGCTGTCTCCGTAGCTATGCGGGGTCGCGAGGGCTCGCAGGGAACGCGCGATTCCGGCGGACTTGAGATATACGACATTTACGATGCGGTCGAGGCGGTTAAAAAGAGCTATCCCGCTTTGGTGAATCCTGAGATCGTCTATCTCACCGGTTATTCCGGCGGCGGCGGCAACACCATGTCCGCACTGACCAAGTTCCCTGACTATTTCAATGCAGGCGCGGCTTTCTTCGGCATGTCCGATTACGGGTATGACCCTGTGGACGGCTGGTATTTCAACGGAGCGGGCAGCAGCAGGCAGCCGCAGTTGCGAACGGATATCGGCGACCCGACACTGGGCGATCCAGACGTGACAGACCGCTATCACGCGCGCGCTTCGAATCTGGCATCGGTCAACAATCCTTATACAGAGATCCATCTGTTCGTCAACGCGAACGAGACCATCTGTCCGCCGGTCAACGCGGTCACCTACCGCGACAACGCGGTCGCGCAGGAGCGCTTTGCCGGAGATTTCGCGAACATCACGCTGCACATCGGGCAGACGGGGGTGTACGAAGACTTCAATGACAATGGCGTCAATGATTCCAACGAGCAGCAATACTGGCCGCACAACGCGCCTACGGCGGACCAGCAGCATGCGGCCGAGGCCTGGTTCATGGGGCGTTTGCTGGCAGGCCAGATCCCGCGTCCGGAACTGTGCGCCAGCGGCACCCTGCACGTGGCGGGATTCGTCAAGACCGCGCGCTTCGAGTGCCGCGCCGGTGACGGGCAGCAGGGGTTTTTGCGGCTGGGTTACGGGCTGACAGAGACCAACATGGTTTTTGGCTTTGAGACGCTAAGTCTGAACAAGCAGCTTCCACTGACGCTGATTGTGGACACAGCCGTTTTTACAAATCGTCGGGTTGAGGTCTGGCTGAACGGGGCACTGGACGGAGCTTTCAACGGCGGCGGGATTCGGCAGACATCCGCGCTGGTGGATGGGGCTGTGCTGGAATTGCGCGCTGCGGGTCCGGCTGTGGACGAGTCACCGACGCCGCCGAAGCT
>JAQVQN010000244.1 GCA_028701555.1 Kiritimatiellia bacterium
TGTTATTGATGGAAAACAATTGGCGGCCGACATGCGGGCGGACATTGCCCGTCAGGTTGAAGAGCTACGTGAAAAGAATAATGTTGTGCCGGGGCTGGGAGTCATGCTGATAGGAGCGGATCCGGCATCGGCCTCTTATGTAACGGCTAAGGAGAAGGCGTGCGAAGAGGCCGGCATATTTTCTCTGGACGTTCGTCTGCCGGTCGAGACCACTCAGGCTGAGGCTTTGGAGCGTGTGCGTGAGATGAATGCCGATCCGCGCGTACACGGTATACTTGTGCAACTACCATTGCCGAAGCATATCGACGAGAGTGCGGTGATCAACGCGATCGCGCCTGAGAAGGATGTGGACGGGTTCACGCCGGTGAATGTCGGGCGCATGGTGATCGGCGAAACCTGCTTTCTGCCGTGTACGCCGCACGGTATCATTCAGATGCTGATCGCCGCCGGGGTGGAAGTCTCCGGCAAGCACGCGGTGGTGGTCGGGCGCAGCAACATTGTTGGCAAACCTGTTGCCAGTCTGCTGATGCGCAAGGCGAAAGGCGGCAACGCGACAGTCACGGTCTGCCATACCGGCACTCGTGACCTAGGCGCCTTTACCCGGCAGGCAGACATACTGGTAGTGGCTGCCGGGCGTCCTGGCACTGTTACTCGAGACATGGTAAAGCTTGGAGCTGTGGTGATTGATGTGGGGGTTAACCGTATACCCGACCCATCCCGCAAAAGCGGTTTCCGTTTGGCAGGTGACGTTGATTTCGAATCCGTCAAAGAGGTTGCTTCTTTAATAACTCCGGTACCTGGCGGGGTTGGCCCCATGACCATCACGATGCTGCTTTACAATACGCTTGAAGCCGCGCGGCGTACGGCAGGATTATGAATGTAACGCGGAATTTTCCGGAATTATGAAAATGATTGGTGATCCAATTTTCGCGCGCGACGTGACCGGGCGTCTCAAATCCAAGGTAGGTACAATTTTTCTGCGTACGCCGGGGCTGGTGACAAAGCCTGGTATCCACATGATGCAGCGCATTGAGTGGATCAAACACCTGAACGAAGGGCGCGTTGCGGCCGGAACAGGCCATCTGACAAACGCAGAGGTCGACGAGGAGATGCGGCAATCCGTCGATCTTTTGTTCGATGACCAGCATGTGCTCATCCGCCCCGACCCTAATGCCATGGATCTTGCTTTTGAGGCTGATGATGTGCTTCAGACCATGGTGTCAAAACGCAAGATACGGTTCTTGAATATCCAGGATGCCCGTGTGCGTTCGGCTTTATGCGTCCGCGGCGAAAACTGGCGCATGAGCCGCTTGCCGTGTTCACCGGAAGAGATCAATCGGCTTATCACTGGTTCCCGCACTGCTATTGGCGGTTTGCCGATATACTTTTACAACCATTCCATCGGAACCAGATTTTTGACTCTGGCTACGCTGATGTGGCTGTCTGGTCAGCCAGACGATATTTTCCGCAGTCATCTGGCAGAAATTGCCAAGTACAGCGCCAAACGCAACCGTTTCGGTCATCCTGAAGTGGACATATTCCCGCCGGGATGCAGATTCAAACGACAGGCTTTTGAAGCCTTGAATGTTGAGGGACTTGAGATCGGTGCTCTGCGTGCCGCCTTTGACAAGCTGCTAGAAGCCTTCGCGCATTCCGTGCCGCAGGAATTGCGTCAAGACGATGTGGGCAACATCGAGTGGCGTAATATGATGTGCTCAGCATTGATCTCGCAGGCCAATGCCGTTGTCTACGATGAGGTTGTTCCCGGCATGTCGCCAGAGTTCTATATGCAGATCGAATGGCTGCCCGGGGCGCGCATTGAGAAGGGCGAGCTGATTTTCGATACTATATTTGAAGAGCCAGACACTAGTCCGGACGATCCTGAGCTGCAGTCGCTGTGTGACATGCGCGCTAAAGGCATCATCCTGAATTATGTCCGCCAGTGTGCCAATATCGAGTTTATAAATGTGGGCCGCATCGCGCGTTCCCTGTCTATTCGTTCTCAGGACACCAATAAAAGAACCAACGTTTATGTTGTTCAGGTAAAGGAAAGCGACAAGGCACAAGCGGATTTCCACGTACTGCGTTTTCAGAAATGGTGTGTTTACGAGCATCTTGACGAGGGCAAGCCTTTGTTGCAGGCGATCATGGAGGCGGTCGATTACACTGATTACATTTTGGATCGCCGTCTGGGCTGCAGGCAGCTAGGCATGAACATGCCTGCCCGTTGCGCCGCGCAGCGTCTGCGTGAGACATATAACGGCACAAACAAGGAGTACCAAGGCACACGCGTGTGGGTGATTTATTTCGAGCGTGACTATATCAGGGGCATCGCCACCGACAAAATACATCACAGGCGCTACGTCGAGCCAGAATTCAACCGAAGCCTAGCGCGGCTTTTGGGCTCTGCTGCTGCGGTGAATATGATTGTCGGACGTGCGCATTATGACAAGCGGGTTATGTTTGATGACGGCGACGAGGTGGTAGTCATGGGCGATGAAGGATTGCCGAAAGATCTGATCGTTAGTGACCACACAGGCACGTTTAACGATTATCAGACTCCGCTAGAGGCGAGTGCGGCTGCATATGCCGAGCCGGTAAACCGACGTGGCGAACATATGGTGAACGCTGCCGAGTTTGCCGAGGTATATCTGGATTCCATACGCGAGCGTTTCGGAAAAATCCGCGATGAGTATTTTTTGCGCCGCCGCGCATTCGACAACCTTTTCAAGCACCAGCAGGTAGATCCGCAGGGAAATTTCGCTTTTCGTTGGAAATGTGTCCTTAAACGCATGGAGCAGACAGACTTAGACGTTTTAATAGCAGCGATCCGCCGCCATATAGCTGTGTTTAGCGCACGTTGAAAGTTGTCTTGCTCCGATCAGTCGCTGATGCGTTCGATATTGGCGCCAAGGCGTTTCAGTTCCACCTCAACGGCATCATAGCCGCGGTCAATGCTTTCCGCGTTGTGGATGACCGTCTCGTTGCGGGCGCACAAGGCGGCGACCAGCAAGGCCATGCCGGCACGGATGTCGGGGCTAGACACTCTTGAACCTTGCAGCGTGGCTGGCCCGGTCACCACGACACGGTGCGGATCGCACTGGACGATTCTGGCGCCCATGCCGATCAGGTGGTCCACGAAATACATGCGGCTCTCGAACATCTTCTCGAAAAAGAGAGTTGAGCCGCGCGTTTGCGAAGCCAGCACGATCAGGATGCTCATGAGGTCGGAAGGGAACATCGGCCAAGGGCCGTCCTCCACCTTTGGTATGGCATCGCCGAGGTCGTAAGCGGTTTTCAGTTTCTGCCGCGCTGGCAGCTTGAGCGTCCTGGTTTGCCGGTCGATGGTCCAGCGCACTCCGAAACGGCGGAATGGTTTTTCCAGAACATCGAAATCAGAAGCCTCCACATCCTCGATTGTCAGTTCGCCGCCTGTGACCAACGCAGCGGCAATGTAGCTGCCAGCGTCAATGTAATCCGGCCCGATCCGTTGTTCGGTGCCGTGCAAAGAATCCACGCCTTCGATCGTCAACCGGTTGGTGCCGATGCCGTGGATTTTACCGCCCATTGAGTTGAGCATATGGCAGAGGTTTTGCACATGCGGCTCACAAGCCGTGTTGTAAAGCGTTGTAGTGCCCTTGGCCAGTGCAGCGGCCATAACCAGATTGCCGGTTGCGGTGACGCTGGCCTCATCCAGCAGGATGTTTTGAGCCTCGAGCCTTTTAGGCGCTTTGAACAAGAAAGACCGTCCGCCTCTGACTGTGGCGCCGAGCTGGCGTAAGCCGTCGAGATGGGTGTCGATGCGGCGGCGTCCGATAACGTCCCCGCCGGGTGGATAGAGCTTGACATTGCCTTTGCGCGCCAGCAAAGGGCCGGCGAAAAGGATGGACGAGCGGACGCGGCCGCATAGAACTTTGCTCAAGTGGGTGTTACTTACTCGTCGTGCGCAGATTTTGACTGTGCGCGCCGCAGTGTCGAGATCTACGCTGGCACCTATATCTGTCAGCAATTCGAGCATGGTCATCACGTCTGCTATCAGCGGCAGGTTGTGCAGTATGACGGGCTCCGAGGTCAGCAGGCTGGCGGCCAGCATCGGCAGCGCGGCGTTCTTGTTGCCGGGGGTGCGGTGTATGCCGCTGATCGGGCGTCGGCCTTTGATTACAAATTTGGACATGATTAAAAGTGAAAAAAGTTTAGTTATAAACAGACGCAAGTAAGTAACCAAAAAATATGGCAAAAGAAAACATCAATCTGACAGGTGCGTTTTTTTTGTTTGGCGTACCTGTTCACGCGGTGTGCAAATTTTGATATTTTAATTGCATGCGAATTTATGTCGATTTTGATGATGTTTTGTGCGAGACAGCCCGCCATCTGACTGGATTGGCGCGGGATATGTTCGGGCGGCAGGTGGCTTATGAGGCAATATCAGCCTTTGACCTGCG
>JAQVQN010000245.1 GCA_028701555.1 Kiritimatiellia bacterium
GGCTGATATTCCAGTGATCGAGAGCCGTTCACTATTCGCCGGTCGATGGGTTGAAGCCCGAGACTTGCGTAGTGGGGATGCTCTGCTTCTGCGAGACGGCCACTCGGCAGTAGTTGTTGCTGCCGAGGTGTTCGAGGCCGCAACGGTCGTCTTCAACCTGACCATCAGCGAGCTTCATACTTATGCAGTGTCCAGCATTGGCGTCTTGGTCCACAACAAGGCGGCCGAGAACATGGGCCGTCAGTTGACTAAGGACAAGAATTACGCAATGAAGACGCTAGGGGCCTGCTCATAAATTAACCGTATAGTCGCATTCATGATAATAACATATCATGGAGAGTAGGTTGGTGAGGTAATATGCGTATAGATATTGTAAATATTGATCAGATGCATGGTTGACACCCTTCGGCGATAATGTTACTACGGGGCATATGCGGAAGTTCCTATGCACGGAGGTAACATTATGAGGCCGGTTGTCTATGCTGCGCAGCGACTCCGAGAGGCGTTTGCTGCCGCCAAGGTGCTGACGATGGAGACGATTCTGGATGTATTGGGACGGCCGACGCGAATGACGGCGTTCCGCAAGCTGGCGGCTTTGGATTATCGCGCCAGCTATTCGCACGGGGGGCAGTACTACACATTGAACGAGATTGCCCAATATGGCGAACATGGCCTGTGGACGTTTGATGAGGCGCACTTCTCGATGTACGGCTCGCTGCTCGATACCATTGAACATCTCGTCGGCGTATCCGCGGAAGGCTACTTTGCTCGGGAGCTGCACTCGCTGGTGCAGGTCCCCGTGCATAATGCCTTGGCCAAGCTTCATAGGGCTGCGCGACTGAAGCGGGAGCAACTCGGCAGCGAGTTCCTTTATGTGTCGAACCTGATGGGCCAGACGCAACTTCAGCGCCGCGAAGAGCGTCTGATGCAGCCTTCCGCCGAGACGGAGCCCGAATCGGAGCAAACGTTCGGGCGTGTCAGCGCACAGATGCTGCATGCGTTGTTGGGTGCGCTCAACGAGAAACAGAGACGACTTTACCTTGGGTTCGAATCGGTAAAGTTGGGGCGGGGCGGGGACATTCGGATGGCGCGCATTTCGGGCGTTGACGTTAAGACGGTCACCCGCGGACGAAAGGAGTTGCTGGCCGGAGACATCGACATGGCTCGTATCCGGGCGGCAGGGGCGGGGCGCCCATCCGTAAAAAAAAACCGAAGTGATCGAACTGCTGAATGATCTGATGAAAGATGCGACCGCTGGCGATCCTATGAGCCGGAAGCTGTGGTCGCGCAAAGATACCCGGCAAGTCAGCGGAGAATTGCAAAACCAAGGGGTAGCGATCTGTGCCAACACCGTTGCCATGTTACTCCGATCCGAGGGGTATTCGTTGCGAGTCAATCGCAAGAGCATCGGGGAGACCCAACACCCCGATCGCAGCGAACAATTTGAAATCATTGCCGAGATGAAAAAAGCTTTTCAAGACGCCGGTCATCCCATCCTGAGCGTGGACACCAAGAAGAAGGAACTGGTGGGCAATTTCAAGAATGCCGGCGCCACCTGGCGTCGGGACAACGACCCGGTGCTTGTGCATGATTTTCGCTCGGAGGCAACGGCCATTGCTGCTCCATTCGGGATGTATGAGCCGACCCTTAACCGTGGCACGGTGGTGGTTGGCCTCTCGGCTGAAACCGGAGCATTCGCCGTCGATGCCATTGAGCAGTGGCTGACCACATTTGGATGGGACGGATACCCGGGAATGAGCAAACTGCTCATTCTCTGCGATGGTGGCGGGGCCAATAACTGCAGGGCGAGGTTGTGGAAGTATCAACTCTATCGTCAAATCAGCCAAGCCTACGGCATCGATGTGCATGTCTGTCATTACCCCTCCGGCGCATCCAAATGGAACCCTGTCGAACATCGCCTGTTCAGCTTTATCAGCATGCAATGGGCCGGCATCCCCCTTCGAACCGTAGACACCATGCTCAACTGCATCCGCTCAACCACAACCTCAACAGGGCTCACCGTTGAAGCCTTTCTCAATACAAAGTCATATGCCAAGGGCATATCCATCTCGGACAAACAGATGCAGGAGATCCGCCTCACCCGACACGACAGGCTCCCCAACTGGAACTACACCATCAGCCCAAACTAATGGCCGCAAAACCCCAAGTAATTTTTGAGCAGGCCCTTAGGCGCGGCGCTGACGGATTCATTCGCGAAATGACTGGACAGTCTGCGCCCCTTCTGTTACAAGGGCGCCATGAAACGGTACGACCTTGCCGACGAGCCCGATGTTCTCAAGCGCGTGAGCGTGCGGCTGATCGAGGAGGCTGAGCGCCCCCGGTTTGATAGCCTTCTGGAGCAGAAGCATTACCTGTGCAGCGCCCGGATGGTTGGCCGGACCTTGCGATATGTTGCGGAACTGGACGGCGAATGGGTTGCGCTGGCGAGTTTCAGCGCGGCGTCGCTGCACCTGAAGGGGCGCGAGGCATGGATAGGCTGGACGCCCCGGCAGCGCGCCCGGCGGCTTGGATTCGCGGTCAACAACAGCCGCTATCTCGTGCTGCCGGAGCGCGAGCGGCTGCCGAACCTGGCCTCGCGCGCGCTGGGGCTGTTTCTGCGGCGCTTGTCGCGCGACTGGGAGGCCCGCTGGGGCCATCCGGTGTTCGTGGTCGAGAGTTTCGTCGACGAAACCCGCTACCGTGGCGTGTGCTACCGTGCCTGCGGCTTTGAAGCGGTCGGGCCGACGGCCGGCTTCAAGCGCGCCAGCCGCGACTTCTACCACGAACATGGCGAGCCCAAGCAGTTGTACCTCAAGGAACTGCAACCCGGCGCCCGTGCCTTGCTGCGTCGCGGGCGGTGGCCGGCAGAACTGCTTGAGCACGAGGAGCGGATCGCCGGGCCGTGCCCCTGGCGCGCGCCCGATCTGGAATCGCTGCTGGATCGTTTCCGCGAACTGCGCGATGGCCGTAGCGGGCACGGGTTGCGGCACCGTCAACCCTTTGTTCTCTCGTGTGCCGCCGTGGCCGTCTTGATGGGCGCCGGCGGCTATCAGGCCATCGAGGACACCTGCCGCAAGTTCACGCAGCGGCAGTTGCGGGCGCTGGGGTGTCCGCGCAACACCGCAGGCGATTATGCGCCGCCAAGCGACTCGACCTTTTTCCGCGTGTTGAGCAAGCTCGACACGCATCGCTTCGACCGCATCGTCGGCGACTGGCTGCTGGAACAGGAACTGTCCGTCATCGCGCGTCTGGCCGTTGACGGCAAGACGTTGCGCGGCAGTTCGCGCACCGGCGGCAAGCCGCTGCAACTGCTCTCGGCGGTGACCCATCGCTTGCGGCTGACGCTGGCTCAAGTGCCGATCGAGGAGAAAAGCAACGAGATTCCGGCCTTCCCGAAGCTGCTGCGCGACCTGCCGCCGGCCGACCATGCCGTGATTACGGCCGATGCCATGAACTGCCAACAGGAAAGCGCACGGGTCACGACCCAGGAAAAGGGATGGGACTACCTCTTTGGGCTGAAAGGCAATCAAAGCGGCATCCTTGATCGCGCCGAACGCCTGCTGAGCAAGCAGGCTTTCCCCCCCTGACGAGGCGCTGGCCTGGGCAAAGGACCACTGGCGGTTGGAACGGCGACGGCTGAAACGCGTGGCGGTGACACCCGAGCAGATCGGACTGTGTGGTTGCTGGCAAGTCGTCGCGGTGCGCCGCGAGCGTGTCTTGCTCGATCCGCGCGTCGAAGAGGCAAGCGACGAGATCGGGTACTATGCCACCAGCATCGCGGAACAGGAGATGACCGACGACGAACTCCTGGAGGTCATCCGCGGACACTGGTCGGCGATCGAAAACGGCGTGCATCATCGCCGCGATGTCAGCTTCGGCGAAGATGCCTGCCGCGTGGCGAAGCGTCAAGCCGCGCATGCCCTGGCGACGCTGCGCAATCTCGCGATCGGCCTCTACGAACTTCAGCAGGCTCGTGGCCGCGTCAAGGCCAACGGGTTGAAATCCTGGTGCCGCCGCATGACCGTGGCCGCCGCGCTCAAAATGTTACGTCAATGAGAACGCTGATAACAGGCAACGCTCCAAGAGCATCCCGAGTCATCGGCAGCGCCTTCAACGCGAAGCCGAGCCCGCCGCGGCTGCCGTAAACGCTTCATAAAACAACGACCGGAGGGCTTATGCGGCGCCGACGTGACCGACGACCCGGCACGCCGCGGCGCCCGACCGGATTCAAGCCGCCGACTCGGCGGCCTTGCCCCCCTCCGGAAAGAGCAGATGAAATGTCCCTGCCGGAACCCCAGGGTGGGCTGAATTTCCGGTTGCGGAGCGGCGAAGGGACCGGTTATCTTTTGCGAAGGCAAATTACCCAGGAGTCAGCGATGAGCAGGACGGGGCGCAGGATCCGGTGGACGGTTGGAATCTTGGTG
>JAQVQN010000246.1 GCA_028701555.1 Kiritimatiellia bacterium
AGACAAAAAAGAGCCTGTGGAGCTACGGGAAATAGATTTTGGCGAGATAGCAGCTTTCATAACTTTTTTATGAAAGTTGTTGGTTAATATGTCTCTTAAAAACATAGAAGAACCAACATTATAGTGCTGGATTATTGGACGTGGAGCATGAGGCTTGCGGCACCCAGCCGCGGCGGCCGTTGGAGTCCACGCGCACCCACCCTTCATGACGTTCTAGCGGTGCCACGGCAGCGCCCGGGTTAAGCGTGAACAAAGTGGCGGCGCTATGCGCAGGCGCAAACCGCGCTTCGGTGCTGTGCTCAATCCTATAATGTGTGCCAGCCTGCCGATCTTTGAATCCTTTAGCGGTAAACAGGCCTGCGGCCAAGACTGCTGCGCCAAGCATCGCGGCCCAGCGAGGATGCGACGTCCGCAGGAGGAAGAATCCGAAGAAGGCGATCATTGTGCCACCGAGGGCGATCAGTATTGGTGTGAGGCTGTCAAGCGAGACCTGCAAGCGTTCCAGGGGAATGATGTCCGGGGCTGCGTGATCAGGAGCGCTTGATGTGTCGATGACGCGCACGGAAGTTTGCGCTTGCGGCGCGGAGGTATTGAAAGTCAGGCGGAATGGCCCTGCCGTGCTCTCTTCGTAGCGACCGCTGCCGGGATTGAAGAAATTAAAGGACACGGCGGCAATCTCCGTGGCGTTGGTCGACTGCGGGATCAGCGACTGCTCCGTGGTGACGCGCATGTCGCTGCGCGAGGTTTCTTTGACAGGATAGCTTTTGAAATGCGGTGATGCCGGTGGCTGCGGCATGGAAGTATTATTGAGCCAGCCTTGACCAGTTAGCTCCAGCGACAAGGTCACGATGTCGCCAGGACGCACGGAGTTTTTAGAAAGATTGCCGACAAGGCGGAAGATGCCCACGGCGCCGCTGAAGTTTTCGGGCTTGCCTTGTTCCGGCAAAGGTAAGACCTTCAAGGTGAAAGGCGCGAGACGATGCTGGCGCGGGTGCGACTGCCAGTGGGAGAAAAAGCCGACGTTGCGCCGTTCGGAGAGCATGCACTGGGCGGTAGGGTTGAAGGTGTGCGCAACCGCCTGGCGGCAGCGGGCGGTGGCGGCATAACGCAGAACGTCAAAGGCTTGGCCGTCACGGACCACGCGCTGACGCGAGAGCGCCTCAAGCCTTCCGACTGTTATAAGATCGGGATTGTTGGGGAAGTCACTGATGCGCAAGTCTTCGATCTCTATGCCGGCTGTTACCTCCAGTTCAAAA
Organism: Kiritimatiellia bacterium; assembly: GCA_028701555.1. GTDB lineage: Bacteria > Verrucomicrobiota > Kiritimatiellia > RFP12 > UBA1067 > JAQVQN01. The sequence continues at coordinate 1,257 of JAQVQN010000246.1, forward strand.
CGTATCTCGAAAAGCTGTTCCACATAAATGTTTTCCGGAACAGTGTAGAGGCGTCCCGCGAAGATTTCAGCGCAAAAGACCGTGTGCGGTGTCAACAACACGGTGGCAAGGCATGCCAAAAGCATTGTGGCCGTGTGCTTCATTGCGCGGCCTCCTCAAAGCTGTGCGCGGTCGAGGCAAATACGCGGGACGCCCAGTTTAATTGGTCATGGCGCTCATGCGCGACGGTCATTATAACGGAGGCACCGAAAACAAGCATGAGTAATCCGCCTGCGACGAGGCAGGTTTCTGAAAGGCTGCGGAACATTGGGTTACGCGAGCCGCGACGCAGCAGTATCAACAGCAGCACGCCGAACCAGAACACCGACCAACCCGCCAACGCGGCCATGGCCCGCACTGGACACGAGAATGCATAATGCCAGAAAAAGGCGGTGCGCGACCAAGGCAGGTCGCTTTGGCGGCGACCGGTCTGCAGCGTCAAAGCGGACGAGAGCCCGTGCTTTGTTTCTGGCGTGGCCCCGACATAGCGTTCGGCGCGCGAGAAAGCGGCGGCGGCGTTCAGCCCGTCACCGCCCATCACCAGTACATTGCCAAGATTGATGAAAAGCAAACCGTTGCGCACTCCATCGTTAACCAATCGATTGTAGGTAGCTGCCGCCGCCATAAAATCTTCGGGCTTGGCGGCGTTTATGGCTTGGGCGTTGGCCTGTTCCCAGATGAAGCCACGCAAGGTCACGTCGGTGACCGCAGTTGCGGCTGTCCGCAGGCATAAGGTAATGAAGATAAAAACACATATCGGTATTCTGAAGCTCATTCAGACACCTCTGATTCTACGTCTGGTTTTTCGATAGCGCGGTCGATTTCCGGCAGCAGCGAAATGATTTGATGCACAATGTCGGCGGCTGGTGTTTTGATATCCGGACGGTACATGGCCTCGTCGAGTTTGGCCAGCAGAGCGCGGCAGGAGTCAGCAGCAGAATCAGGAATACGGCGGACTTTCAAAAGCCGCGCGGTTTCCGACGGAGTGAGCGCGGCGCCTGCTACATCGAGTCGGTCGGCCAGATATGCACGCACGGACCGCGCGGCTTGTTCGGGTTCATTTGAGCTACGTAAGGCGGCGAGTGCGCGGCGCAGGGCACCGGAATGGCGCTTGCGGTCGCGTATTTTTCTGATCAGGAGTGACAACGGTGTGACCAGCGCGGCCAGCAACACGGCCAGCGGTCCTGCCAGCAGCAGCGGTAGCGTCAGGCGCGGGGGAGGCAGCAGCGACTGGTCCTGGAAGCCGAGCGGCGAAAGGGTGATGGCTTGAGGCAGCGGCGCGGAACCGCTGTCTAGCGTACCGGACCATTTGCCTTGATCCTGCTCGTCAGTTGTGGCGATTTGGGTTGTGGGCAGGGCTTGAAGAGGTATAGCGGGGGTTGCGACAACATTGTAGGCGCGCGCGGCGGTGTCGTAATAGGCCAGTTTCACTGAGGGGAATTCCAGAGTGCCCTCGCGTGTCGGGCGCACACGGTATTTAAAACGCTTGCCGTCTGGCAGAGTTTCGGCCGCGACGTTGTCGTCATAAATACGGAAGTCTTTGGCCAGATCGCTTTGAAGATTCAGCAGTGGCGTCCGCATATTCGATAGGCTGATCTCGCCGGTCACTTCCAGCGTGAGCGTCAGAGGGTCGCCTACTTTGCAAATGTTAGTGTCGAAATAAGCCTGCGCTTTCATGTTCTTGCCGACCGACCCCGTAAAGTTTTCAGGGCGTCCTTCATCAGGCGGGGGCACGACGCGGACTGTGGCTGCGGGGCCAATGGTGTAAATGTCTTTGGTAACAGCTTGACGGTTTGCGTCAACATCAGTGACGACCTGCCCTTTTAAAGTGAGCGGCCCGAAAGTGAACTCGCCTTCTTTTAAAGGTGTATAGTTAAGTGTGATGGTGTAGACACGGTATTTTTTTCCGCCGATGGTTTGGCGTTCAGGTTGCAGCCTGAAGCGAATCGGGCGCGGGCGGAAGGGGTCGCTATCGAAAAGGCTGCCGAATCCGCCTAAATCGCGGGACTGGTAGTTGTTTATGGCAAAGGCGGGCTGGCGTCCGTTCTGGTCGATCAGTCCGTTGAGGATCTGGTTGAGATCAGGACCTTTAAGTCCCTGAAGTTCCTGGCGAATTTCCAGAAAGTCGGCGGATATGTGCGGCGGCAGGTTTGGGTGGATCGGCTCATTGTGCTCTGCGAAGGGATCAGGCAACTCGCGTACAGCTACGGATAGGGTGATTAAAAAAGGTTCTTCTACCAGTACGGAGGTGGACGAAGCCTTGATACTGGCGACGACAGTGTCCTGTTGTTCGACACCCGACACTTTGACGGTCACTCCGGGATGTGTGTAGCCCTTGCCTTTTACGGTGACACTGACCGGTCCGGTGTGGAAATCACCTTGGCTGTGGGGCTTGATCTGGTACGCGAAGACCCGGCCCTCAAACGACTCGCGGGTCATGCGGCCGTTGATGATCGAGATGCTTGATCGGCTGTTGCTGTGCTGCCCGAGCAGATGCAGGTCTGCAGGAGGCAGCGACGGAAAGACGGGGTCGCCCAAACCACTATCGGCGCCGTTGACCTCGATGTTTAGGTTGAAGCTCTCGCCCAGGTAGATCGCGGTGCGGCTAGGGGCGGCCTGGATTGTGATGCCTGCGGCATCGGCGGCCGAGACGTAAAGAAAAAACAGTATCGGAAGGATCTTTAGAATTGAGGGAATCGATAGAATCGAATGAGCCGAGTTATTCGATCCTTTCGAAAAGAACAGCGCTTTGCGCTTCGTTTTCACCAGTCTCGTTCTCCCGGTGTGATCGGAATCTTGCGCATCCGCTCCTTTTTGTCCTGTTCGTGTTCCTTCTCGCGCTCCAGCGCGCGCCGTAACGTCTCCTGCGCGTCCTGTGGCATTTCTGGCTTCTGTTCTTCCGGCTGCTCTTTTTGCCCTTGTTCTTCCTCAGGTTCAGGCGGTTGTTGTTGCTGCTGTTCTTGTTCTTTTTGTTGTTGTTGTTGTTGTTGTTCTTGTTGCTGTTTCTGGCTGGGGTTCTTCGGCAGCAGATCCCGGATCGCCAGCAGGTTTTTGAGAGCCTGTTCCTGCAACGCGAGTTTCTCATTTTCAGTCGGTTTTTGATCAACAATTGCTTGCTGGATTTTTTCC
>JAQVQN010000247.1 GCA_028701555.1 Kiritimatiellia bacterium
GCAATCGCCCTGACCTGCGATCGTGCTCGTAATCCTTCAGGGTTCATATTGATTTCTTGCGGCCAGACATAGTTTGGATAATTACGCAAAACATCTTTCAATTCATCCACTACCTGCTGCGGTGAATATCTATCTCCGTCTTTCGGATGCCAAGAAAACTCATAGGCCAGAAAGTTGGCGTTACCTGCTATCTTCGCGCCCTGATTGTGGACGCCAACCGGAATCTGACGCAACCCCATTGCTTGCTTCATAATCGCAATCATGCGCTCCTGCAGCCGGACGTTCATGCTCTTGCTGGCCTCCGTCGCAATAAGGAACGCCTTGGCGTATGGCCGGAAAAACTCAATGACGGGCGGCAAAAACCATTTGTGAAATTCCTCATTTTGAGTGGTGGCCGCATCGTCGCCACAGTAAATAGTTGGAATTAGAAATACGTTTGGATGTTTGCCAGCTTCAATCAATGACTCCCACCTGTTTGCTTCGTGCATATCCACAACATTGTTTCCAGCCATGACCTGCGCGGCGTTTGGGCTGCCAACAAACGGGTTACAGTTGCAATCGGGATCACCGGCATGGAATACGATGAAGGTAAGGGTGTTGCAGCCGTAGGCAATTTGTTTTTTGACCATCCTATCATTTCGCGCGCCGCCTTTGTTTTTTGCCAGATAATCCCAAGTGCTCTCCACTTTCGCGCCGTCCATCCAGAACAGGCTGCTTTTGAGAATGATGTTGCTGCCGGTTGCGTTCAGTCCTTTAAACATAGTGCCTCCTTAGAGTTTCGTAACGTAATCCAGCGTTCCTGTCAACATCCGCTTATACGTCGTTAGCGGCGTTGGGTTGTTTTTGTGATAAATATCAAGAGCCAAGCTGTCGAACGAGCCCTTGATGCCCTCGCTGCAATACCACGCCCATTCCATGCCTGCCACGCACGGCAGCCAGTCGCCAACTGTCGCCTTCCAAAGCAGCCTCGGAAACGCATAGGCATCGTAGGGCTTGCCGTTAACGTTGTCAAGCCACCATTGCGCCGCTGCTTCGTGCTGTGCCGTTGTCGCCCGTCTGACGCGCAATACGCGCAAATTATAAACCTCACCGCTTTTGAGCCATTGATCGTATTTGGCAATTGGCGTCAATTCGCAGCGCGGCCACACGGCATCGCCGACAAACAGCTTGCCGCCTTGCTCAACCACAATCGCGTCATGGTTCGGGCAATCCTTCTTGTCGCCGACTCCTCCGTTAATCTCGATAAACGCCTTGCCAAGTGCGGAGCGAATCAGGCCGCCAAGCATTGTGCCTGTTGACATGTTCAGGATCATTCCAGGCTGCGCTATTTCACTGAATTTTGTCATCGCATTAACCCGTCCTCGTCTAAGAGCCGCATGACTTCCGCAAGCAGCTCGTTTGCTCGCCGTTCGGCGTTGCGCTTGTCGTTCTCGTCTGACACAAGTCGCGCAGTCAGGACGGCTTCGGCGTATTCCCTGAAGATGCACTGGCCAGATAGACAAAAGTCACTGTAAAAAATACGCCCCATGTTAGTGCCTCGCTCATTTTCTGTCTCGATAGAATGCGATAAACTCCGCCTTGACGATATTGCAGTTGTCGCACGGCTGAACTTCTACTATCCATCCTCCAACATGCGCCGCAGTTGGGAGCCTCTGCATAAAGGGTGTCTGCCATTCAAAACACCCAGACTGGCACACGCAAACATTCCGATAGCTCGGCAATAGTTCGGCTTTATGGAAATGCCCAAACACTGCCATATTCGGCTTGCGCCCACCTTCCATTTGCTCGACTGCCTTCTGCGGTCTGTAGCTCACGGCATACGCTGTTCCGCCGCCCATGTGGTAAAGACCTAAAAGATATGGCCTGCCGCTCGCTGTCTGCAATTCTACATATCCCTGATCTTCACCAACAAACTCCCAGTCAGGCCGAACCTTCTCGATCGCCTTGCCTACTGAAATGCCAGCCAGATTCTTGAAGCTGGCATCATGGTTGCCAGTGATGAATTTTACAGAAAGACCTTTAGGAACGTCAGACTCAAGACGCTTTAGTTGCGCCTCAAACCCTATATCCCGAAGCTCAAACTCTTGCCCTTTGTAAACCTTCCATCCATCAAGAACGTCGCCGGTATGGAAAGCAACCTCGCAGCCGCGATCAATGGCAATCTTGAAGAACGCCTCCAAGTTCTCCGGACAAGCATACGCATTGCCGATCTGGGTATCCCCGAACAAAGCAAATCGCAACGTGTTTTTGTCAGTCTGCTTTTCGACATAAACCTTATCGCGTGTTCCGGCCAGCATGTCAACCTTCTCGCGTTCAACGGCCAAATCTCGCTGCAACTGTTTCAACTTAGGTTGCCCGAAAGACTGCTCGAACTCAAGCATTGTGCGTGTTTTGGTTTTCATTAAATCATCCTCCGCATTTCTTCTGCAATGTTTTTCTTGCCAACCCATATCCGCCGTCTGTCTCGAATGCAAACGATGTGGTCAGAGTAACGATCGCGGAAGTTTGATATTTGCGTTGATGTTATATCGGCAGATTTGCAAAACTCCATCTCGTAAAGCCAGCCTGAGCCAAGCTGTTTTAAGGCCACGTTGATCTTCTTTGGAACAATGGTCTCAAGATCGAAAGTGTTTCGGAACTCCTGTAATGAACGTGCGGAAAGTTCTTTTTCCGGCAAAGATTTTTGACTGGATTCACCGCGTTTCCTGTTTTCGCTGCGCTTGATTGCATGATAAATGACATGCCTCGTAACTCCAGCCGCCAGCGCAGCCGCCTTTTGCGAACCATGCTTTGCCACTAACGCTAATGCCTGTTCTTTCGTCATCGCCCCTCCCCTGTTTTGTTTTACTGCTTTTGCAGCAGCCGTTTCAAGTCCATCTTGATCTCGCGCACATCTTCACTCATGATCTGCCAGCGCACCGACTCCTGTTTCAGCTTGCTAATATCCACCGTATGCACATCCACGTCAGCGCAGAGCTTGTTCGCGTTCCACGTCAGGAGCGCAAGGAATGTCAGCACAAGCAGGTTCACCAGCCACAAAGCCCATTTGTCGTTTTTTTGTCCGATTCCATTTTCCATTACGCTGCCCCGCCTTTCTCATTCAGTTTTCATAAAGAATACTTTTTTTCGGTAGACCGTGCCGCTGCCGAACTCGTACGCGCCCATGTCCGTCTGCCCGTTTGCAGGCCAGCGGCGCTTGTTGCCGTCAAGGTCGGTGTCGGTCAGGGTCGTCCAAGTCGAGTTTGTTCCGGCATTGATGCACGGCGAACCGGCTTGCAGGCGGTAGTCGCCGGAGCCGACAAAAAGCGGGTCGGAGGTTATGCTGCCCGTGCCAGTGTAGCCGGAGCCGCACGAGTAATATTCGGCCCACATATCATCAGGATCGCCGATATTGCCGTAAGAAATAGTGTTATAAGCAATTGCTTTTTTCATTCCGCCGATTGTGCCGCTATTACCGGATACTGTGCAGTTGTATAGATAAGCATCATCTACCGCGCCAGCCGTGTCGCCGGTGTTATTGATGATCAGGCAGTTGTAAAGCGATGCCGCGCCTTCAGCCGCGCCTGCTCCCTCGCTGCTTGAATTACCCACAAATACGCAACGAGCAGCGCTGCCAGCCCGTAGCCCGCCACACTGCGACCCGCTATTGCCGGCAATGACGCAATTATTTATATCAACCAATGTCAGCGGAGCCGCCCCGCCTCCGTTTGTGATAGTCAAACTGGTCAGATTATTGCCGGCTGTCATGCAATCGAACATGAATGTCGCGCCGTCGCCAGCAATAATCACGTCCGCTGGGTTTCCTGTTATTCCTTTTATTTCTGCTGTATATTCTAAAATAACTTCGCTAATTCCGGTATAGACTCCATTTGACAGCCATATTGTTCCTTCCTCCGGTAAGTCTTGGCCTGTCTCAATATACGCTATCGCCCCCGCCAAGCTGTTCGTAGCATCCGCCCAAGACGTACCGCTGCCCGTTCCGTTCGTGGCAACATAAATGTCCAGCGCAAGCACACGCGCCGCAAGGAGTAGCGCGAAAAGAGCCGTTAAAAATGTCTTGGGTTTTGTCATTGCCTGTAATCCCCTCTCAACATCTCGCACACGCCGATCGCCGCGCTGACGAACATCAGCACAACCACCGCACCGGCCAGCGCGACTGCTGAAAATATGTTGCGGATGATGGTCATGGTAGTTTTTCCTTACTTTCCTCCGATAAGAAAAACGCTTGCACGTTTTTGGATGCCGTCAACTGTGTCACTCCAGATTCTTTCCGCAACGCATCCGCCGCCGCCTTTCCGTCAACCGGCACGCAAAAAATAAACGGATTCTTGATCTTGCGCTCGGCGTCCGAAAGCTTTTGCTCAATCCGCAGGAAGGTTTTCAAAGTTTTGTCAGTCGGCACGGTAAACCCTCCTCGTGATAG
>JAQVQN010000006.1 GCA_028701555.1 Kiritimatiellia bacterium
AAGCAGGCCAAGCTGGTGGGGCAGGAAGGCAAGCCGGAGTGTTATTATTTCCCGGCGCAGCACAACAATGTCGGCAACAATTTTCCTTATACATTTTTTGGACTGGTGCCAGGCACGACCAAAGCACAGGTGCGCAAGTGTCTGGAGAACTGGAACAAAGGCGACAACGGCATACTGGACATATCGCAAGCCTACCGGTTAAAACCCGGCACCGGATGGATCGTGCCGCCGTGTGTGCTGCACGCGCCGGGCTCGCTCTGCACCTATGAGCCGCAGTGGGGCTCGGATGTCTTCGGCATGTATCAGAGCCTGGTTGAAGGTCGTGAGGTGCCTTGGTCGCTGCTGGTCAAGGATATGCCGGCAGACAAGCATCAGGATCTGGATTATCTGGTAGACCAGCTCGACTGGAGCCAGAACACTGATCCGCAGTTCCACAAGAAGCATTATCTGGAGCCCGTGCTGGCTGGCGGTTCGGCCGCCGCAGGCTACTTTGACAAATGGATCTGCTACGGACGCATCAAAGGCTGGCAGTGCGTCACGGCCAAGGAACTCACGGTCATGCCTGGCTGCCGCTGCACGATCAAGGACGGCGGCGCATACGGCCTGATCACGGTACAGGGCAAGGGTAAAATCAACGGGCAGCTTTTAAGCAGCCCCAATCTGATTCGGTTCCATGATCTCACCGATGACGAGGTTTTTGTGGTGCACGGCGCGGCACGCGCAGGCGTGACCTTTGAGAACACCTCCAAAACCGAGCCGCTTGTGGTTCTGCGCTATTTCGGTCCCGAGGTCAATCCTGACGCGCCGGACGTGGGAGTGAAAAAATGAGCAACGCTTTCCCTAAACTGCATAATGCGACATGGCCGGGCGTTGTTGGCAAAGGACCGGGAACGCCCGAGCCGGCGATCAGTCTGGAACAGATGATCGAACTCACAGCGGCAGCGGCTGTTGATGGCATCAAGTTTGATGGTGTCGACCTTTTTCTGTGTGCGCCGCATGTGGATATCGATGCCTCGGATGACGATTTGAAAAACCTTGCGGAGACTGTGACCGCGAAGGGGTTGGCCATTGGCTCCCTGGTGGCGCCGGTGTGGAGCGGTTGTGCTTTCGGCGATGCCGAGAAACGTGGCCATTGGCTTGAACAGGTGCGCAAGGCCTGCCGCATCGGTCGGTTTTTGCGTGAGTTGGGTGTGCGGCCTTCCGGCGTTATACGTGTTGATTCCTCGGGCGGGGTTGCTGATTGGGCCAAAGATCCAGCAGGTAACACAAAGCTTATAATCGAGACCTTCACAAAGGCGTGCGACATCGCCGAGGATGCAGGCGAATGGCTGGCAGCCGAGGGCGAGATCTGCTGGGGAGGAATGCACTCTTGGCGGGCCATGCTCGATGTATTGGAAGGCGTGGATCGCCCCAAGACTTTGGGGTTCCAGGCTGATATGGCGCATACCCTACTGTACATGCTGGGTTACAATGCGCCGGAGGACCGAATGGTGCCGCAAGATTTCGAATGGAGCGACACTGCGACCTTCCGCGCGGCCTATGCCAAGCTTGCAGCTTTACTGCGGCCTTGGACCATCGACTTCCATGTGGCGCAGAACGATGCCACGGTCAAGGGGCAGGGAACGCACGACAAAACCGGGCGTCACTGTTTGCCGGATGATCCGAACGCCAAGCTGGATATAGTCTGGTGCGCCGGACAGTGGCTACGGGACGCTGAAGGCGAACTGACCAAGACCATTCGCCACCTCTGTTGGGACGGCTGTATGTTCACCAATGAGGTGATGCTCAAGCCTGACACTTGGAACAGCATTCTAGGCTCGATGCAGCAGGTGCGCGAGGCGCACGGCTGGAGTGAATAAGCACAACTCTCGAATTAATCGATCTGTTCGAACCATTCAAATTATTCGACTTTTAAAAGGACTTATCAGAAATGGCAGCAAAAAAAGAGCTCAATATCGGAATGATCGGCTATGGCTTCATGGCTCGTACTCACTCGAACGCCTATCGCAGAGTCGGCAATTTCTTTGACGTTCCCTACAAACCCGTGCTGAAGAGTGTCTGCGGGCTGGTGGAGTCAGAGGCGCAGGCCTTTGCTGACCGCTGGGGTTATGAGACTTGCACGACAGACTGGCGCAAGGTTGTAGAGAGCAAGGAAATCGATGTCGTGGAAATCTGTGTGCCCAACAACTTTCATGCCGAGATCGCCATAGCAGCGGCCAAGGCCGGCAAAATGATCATTTGCGAGAAGCCTATCGCCCGCAACAGCGTTGAGGCTTTAGCCATGACCGAGGCGGTCGAGGCTGCCGGTGTGCTTAACTTCGTTTCGTTCAACTATCGCAGGATACCTGCCGTGACACTGGCTAAGCAGTTGATTGATGAGGGGCGGCTCGGCAAAATCTTCCATTACCGCGCTAACTTCCTGCAGGACTGGACGATTTCGGCCGATGTGCCTCAGGGTGGCATGGCGACTTGGAGGCTGGATGCCAAAGCCGCTGGCTCAGGAGTGACCGGCGATCTGTTGGCCCACTGCATAGACCTTGCCGTCTGGCAGAATGGCGCTATCAAGGATGTGAACGCGATGACCGAGACGTTTGTCAAAGAGCGCAAGAATGTTGAAACCGGAAAGGTCGAGCCGGTCAATATTGATGACGCCTGCACTTTCTTCTGCCGGTTTGAGAACGGGTCTATGGGTAATTTCGAATCGACACGTTATGCACGGGGTCACAAGGCGCTTTTCACTTTCGAGATCAACGGTGAGAAAGCCTCAATCCGCTGGGACTTGCACGACCTGCACCGCCTGCAATATTTCGATCACCGTGACGAGGGGATTGTGCGCGGTTGGCGCTCGATCCACGTCAGTGACGGCGACCAGCCTTACATGAAGAACTGGTGGGTGCCCGGCCTGCAGATCGGCTACGAGCATAGTTTCGTGCATCAGGTTGCGGACTTTCTTGAAGCCGCAGCCAAGGGAGAAAACGCGCGCCCGACCTTCCGCGACGCTTTGGAGACCGCCCGGGTCTGCGATGCGGTGCTAAAGTCGGCGGCAGACGGACAGTGGGTCAGCCTTTAGTGGTTTGCGGTGCAGCCGTCATTAGGATTGCTTTCAGGTAGGGGAGTCGTTAAAATTTCGAATCTTTCCAATACTTATGGGAGAAATTCGAGATGGCATTGACATTGGCGGATCTGAAAGGCAAGACAGTTGGGGCGTGCGTGTCCGGCGGGCTGGACAGCCGAACTATCGCGAAGGTGATGGTCGAGGCAGGTGTTAAAGTGGTGGCTTTTTCGGCTGATCTAGGTCAGCCTGACGAAAAAAACATCAACGACATCAAGAAACGCATGGCACCTTGCGGCGTGGACACGGTCATAGTGGATTTGAGAGATGCCATGGCCGAGGCATGCTTTCAGGTCATTGAAGCCCAGGCCATGTATGACGGCGGGTATTGGAACTCGACTGGCATAGCGCGAGCAGTGACGGTGCGTGGTCTCCTGCCGGAGATGAAGAGGCGCAGATGTTCTGTGCTGGTGCACGGCGCCACTGGGCGCGGCAACGACCAGATGCGTTTCGAGCGCTACACCAATGTGCTGGAACCAAAGATGCAGGTTTATTCGCCGTGGCGCGACGCGGATCTGCTGCGTAAATTTGCGGGGCGTACGCAGATGGTGGAGTTCTTGTCCCAATACAACATCCAGGCATTTGTCGGCACTAAGAAGAAATATTCAACAGACTCTAACCTGGCCGGGCTTTCTCATGAGGCCGAGGACTTGGAGAGCATGGAGACTTCGATGCTGATCGTGGAACCGACCATGGGGGTGTGGCCGCATCAGGCACCGGATAAGGTCGAGCGTTTCACTGTACGCTTTGTTAAGGGCCGCGCGGTGCAGATCAACGGGCGGGAGGTCTCGCCACTTACGGCCATGCAGACAGCCAACAAATTGGCTGGACGAAATGGTATCGGCATGAAACACGCGCTGGAGAATCGCATAATCGGCACCAAAAGCCGTGGGGTGTACGAGGCCCCCGGAATGGAACTGCTGGCGACCTGTTTGCGTTACGTTTATCAGGCCACCATGGACCGCCGCGCCGGATTGCTTTTCGGCCAATTGTCCAAACTGGTCGCCGACCAGATTTATGACGGACGGTATTTCGATCCAGTCACGCAGGCAGCGCGCGCCGCCATAAGTGTGTTCTCGAAGCACGCCACAGGAGAGGTTGAAGTCGGTCTGTACAAAGGCAACATATTTTTCAATCGGCTGACCGGATGCCGGGCTTCGATCTACAACGAGGCGGATTCGTCGATGGAGGCCAGCGAAGGTCTCAATCCGGTCAGTTCGCAAGGGTTCGCTGAGATCCAAAGCGTCGAGGCGCGCATGTTGGCGCACGCCGGACAGATAGCTCCCAGATAGGTGTTTGTTATGGTAGATTTGAAGACGTCTTTTCTTGGGCTAGAGCTGAAGAATCCTTTGGTGGTAAGTTCCTGTCCTTTCAGCAGCGATCCTGAATCAGTTGCCCAGTTGGAGCAGGCTGGTATCGGCGCGGTGGTCATGCGCTCGATTTTTGAGGAGCAGATCCGGGAAGATGTCGCCACTATGGAGGCTTCGCTCGATGGAGACACCAGCGCGGCGGCAATGGAGTATCTGCGGACTGGGTTGGCCGGAAGATTTGGTGCCGAAAGTTATTTGGACACGCTGGCGGATATGCGCAGGCGCGTGAAGATTCCGTTGGTGGCGAGCGTCAACTGTGTGGAGGCTTCCAATTGGGTGGCGTACGCCAAGAAGATCGAGCGGGTAGGGGCGGATGCGCTGGAGCTTAACCTATACCACATGCCGGTTGATCCGGCTGAAGACGCATCGCATGTGGAGGGGCGTAGGCTCGCGCTGATCAAGGCGGTCTTGCGGGAAACGCAAATGCCGGTTTCGATCAAGCTCAGTCCGCATTACACATCGCTGCTCTCATTCGCGCGGGCAGCCGATGCCTTGGGCGTGAAAGGCATGGTTCTTTTCAACCGTTTCCTGCAGACGGACGTGGACGTTGAAAAAGAGGAGATGTTTTTTGCCCCCGAATATTCCACGCCGTCGACTTTGCATTCGCAGTTGCGCTGGGCGGCGGTACTGCGCAACCGCGTCAAATGTAATATCGCGGTGAGCGGTGGCATACATGCTTGGGACGGGCTGGTCAAAGCCCTGCTGGTAGGCGCTAATGTCGGCTATGTCTGCTCGGCACTTTATGTGCGCGATGATTTTTGCGTGATAGGTGAGATTCTTGCCGGCCTTGCCGATTGGATGGGGCGTAAGGGATATCATTGCATCGACGATTTTCGAGGTAAGCTTGGCGAGAGAGACCTGACTGACGGTAAAGGTTTTGAGCGTGTCCAGTATGTCAAGACAGCGGCGCGGATCAAGTGAGCCAGTGTCTGGCAAGGGCCTCATCCCAATACAAGAAACACGAGTTTATAAGAATGGGCATGGACCGGTGTAGATTGAACCACGGATGAACACAGATAAACACGGTTTTTGTTTTTTTTCTGAAAAAAGTTGAAAGCATAGCTACTAACAGCCACTTGCCATATTCAATTTAGGTGTTCACTGATGTTCGACGCGCATGCGCATCTTCATGCTAAGGAAATATCTGGGACGCTTGAACGTATTCTCGTTGATGCTGCGGCTGCGGGGGTTACTGGGATTTGCAGTTGCGGAACATGTCCGGAGGACTGGGCAGCCACGCAGATGTTGAGTCTGCGGCCGCTGCCGATGGTTTTGGTTCCCGGCTTCGGTGTGCATCCTTGGTATGCTGAACCATTGCCTGACGCATGGCTAGAGAGTCTGGAAGGCTGCCTTGACGCGAATCCGGTGGCGGCGGTCGGCGAGATCGGTCTAGACGGCGTGCGCGACGCGGTTTCGGCAGAGGTGCAGGAAAAGGTGTTTGTGGCACAGCTTGAGCTGGCGTCACGTTTATCGCGGCCCGTTATTTTACACGGTGCCCGTGCCTGGGGAAGACTGGTCGCTGTTTTGCGTCCATTCGCGAGCAGGCTGCCGGGGTTTGTCGCGCACGGGTTTGGCGGCTCTCGCGAGATTCTTACTAACATTGTCGCTATGGGCGGCTATGTCTCATTCGCTGGATCGGTCTGCAACCACAAAGCGGTCAAGATCAGGGCTGCTGCCCGCGAAACGCCTGAATGCCAGATTTTAGTTGAGACCGACACTCCTGATCTTTTTCCGCGCGGCGGCAAGTCGGCCGGCGCAGGCACTGGCGGCAAACCGCTGAACCAGCCTTGCAACCTCAGTTTGGTGTTGAGCGAGGTGGCAACCTTGCGCGGCATGGATCCAGACACGTTGGCGGATTTGACTGGTGCTAACGCGCGGAGGGTTCTGCTTTAGCTCAATGCCAACTTTCAAGCAGCAGGGCGATTGCGTCCACGGTCTTTTTCCAGTTAGACTCACCGCCTGTTCCTGCAGCGCAGATCAGATAAACCGGTGTGTCCGGCACGAAATAATTTCCGGGAAGCAACTCCAATTGATCAATTTGCAAATGGGCGTCAGGGTGCGTACCACCTTGCGGGTTCACCCTGAAATTGATTGTTATGTCAGCTTGCCAAGATGCGACAGCCCCGAAGAAACGACCGTCATCTGCGTCAAGCCATACACCGGTTTTCGGTGCGCCCCAGAGGTTGGGCGGCTGTTTTCCGGGCAAAGCTTTGAAGTCGCTGTTGAGTCGGAAAAAGAGGCTTTTCAGATTCAAAGGTGTTTCACCAGTGTTGCGGACGCTGACCAATTCGCTGATAAACCACGGAGAGCCTGCGGGTAGCAGTAAACGGTGAACGGCATCGAAGCGATCATGCTCGATACTGCCGGATGCAGTAATTTCAAGAATCGCGACCCCGTTTTCAACTCTGCCTGTTACAGCCTTTACCGTGCGTGTCTCAGTCCAGCGGTTGTTGCCGCCGCCGTCAATGGTGTGAAGCATCGCGTTATATTCGCCGGAATTTTTTTCAGATCCGTCCAGAATAATCTGGCGCAACATGCGGCCATCGCCTAGTTTCCCCATGACAACAAGACGGCCGTTGCCGGCCGTGAAGGTATCTCCTTCGCGTTTGAAAAAACTTCCGGCAACAGCGTCGGCGGCTGACGCTTTGCGTGCGACGGTCATGGCATCCGGCAGGGATCTGGACTTTTGAGTCAAAGGTACTGGTGCATCTCGAAAACGCCATGCGCCTGCTTCGCGGTGAAGTTCGGTGAACATCTCGGTCAAGAGCTGGTACGGCACACCGTCCTCATTGATTAGCCCGTAGTTGGAATCTTCCGGGAAATCAGAGCTGATGCCGAGTTCCGGCTCATCGACCCACATGAAGTAGTCATAACCCAGCAGGAAAGGCATGCTCAGCATCGTGCGCGCGAAAAGGCTTGTGGCGGCAGTGCGCTCGGCCTGCGTGCGGAAACGCTGGCCTGCGCCGTGGACGCTGGGCAGTCCGGCGTCAAGCGCCGGGAACGACCACTCGGTGATCAGCATCGGCCGACGGACATGGTTGTAATACTTCTCGAAATGTGTGGTGACGGGCTCGCTGGTCTTGCCGAAATGGTTGTAGACTACACCTTTGCCAAGATCGGCCATGGGGTAGAAGTTGAATGTCACCACTTCGCAATATTGTCCGGAAACCTCCCACACGGCAGGTGCTGCGCCGCCTGTGCCTGCGAAACGCGCGCCAAGCACCAGGTGGTTGGGGTCAACATCGCGTATGGCTTTAGAGGCGAGAGAAAAATAACGGTCAGCCACAAGTCGCAGAAAGTTATATTTTGCAGCGCGTTGCGGCTCGTTCTCAGATGGCAGGCGGTCAAGGGCGAGCAGAGCGTCAAAACTTTTTAGGTCGGTATCCCATAACTTGTTAAATGTTTCAAGATTGTTGCCGGAGTGTTTAGCAAGAAAATCGCGCAAGGCGAGCTTTGCGGTGTGGTCGGCGGTTTTCTGCATGACTGCGTCAAACAGGCCGGTCTGAAGTTCTCCGCGACCCCACCAGGCCAGTTCGTTGTCGATAAAATACCCGAAAAGCCAAGGGTCATCGCGGTTCGGAGCGCAATACTGGCGTGCGCGGAACCGGCAGTAATCTTCAAAATCAGGATGGAAGACATTCGGAAATGCTGAGCATGGGCGGTTTTCATTGGGCGTGATCTGGTAGTCCCCTTCTAGACGAGTGAAGCTGTCGCCGATGTTGATGAAAACAGTATGGATCAGTCCGCGATACTGTAATTGATGGTCGCATCCGGCACCCAGCATATTGAAGCCCCATTTTTGCAACCGGCCGAGGGTTTCTTCTTCCCAAACGCTTTTGTCGGGATATTTGACCAGGTTCTTTTTGCCGTGCGGCGCGTAGCCGAGCTTTTCACACCAGTGCCCGTGGAACGAAACATGGTCGACGCCCAGCAGCACTACGCCGCGCCCGAGCGGGTCGATCGTCCACCAGCGCCCGTCAGGCTTCTTTATGACGCGGAAAAACCCTGTGGCCTTGTCGCGGATATCGGTAAGGCCGTTGCTTATTCCATAGGCAGGGTATACCTTTTTATTGCTTGCGCCGGGGATCTCCGCACTCCATTGCGCCTGCAATCCGGAGAATTTGCCAATGAACTCGGCGATACGCACGGCCGGCCGGCCAAGCGACACGGCATTGGCGTTCAACACATAGCGGCGACGCAACATCAGGGTGCCATCCGGGCCGAACACACTGCCCTCGATGCGGTTGTTTTCCATGCGCAGCAGCAACCGATGCGGTTGTCCGAATGACCAGGCCTGCCCAGTTGTCTCATTGATCTCGACTTGAAGATCACTATGCGCGTTCCAGCGGCCTTCACGCATCTCGCTTATTTCGAAAAAGGGTTTGCGTCCGTGTTCTTTTGGGCTTTGCACCAAAGCCAGATGCCAGAAATTATTACGGTCGGCAGTGATCGCCACGGCTGCGATTGACCATCCCGGGCCGCCAGCGGAGGCCGGAGTGAAAGTCGCCGCGACCGTGACATTGGAGGCCAACGGAGCCTTCTCGTAAAGAGCCGTTTCGTTAGCGTTCGACAAAACGCAGGTGATTGTCCCGTCGCCGAATTTCCAAGCAATGGGATTGGCGAACCAAGAGCTTTCATCAAGCGACAAAGGCGGGATGTCAGAGGCGCAAAGGGTTGTGGCCAGCAATAGAAGCGTGATGGAAGTTTTCATATCAATAGTTCCTTTTTGTGCAAGTTCGTTGCTGAATCATTAGGCGAAGTTTCAAACCTTTATGGTGTTTTGGAGTTGGTGATTTTTGGGGCAAGCCGGAAAACAGCGTCCGCAGGCTATGCAAAGCATGCGGTCGGTCTCGTGCAGATTATTACGCGGCAGTCTAGTCATGCTCAGCAGGCGCAGCGCCAGAACAATTCCCGTGAAAAAGCCAGCCCACGCGCTGCCGACGCGAAAGCTGCGCAGGATCAGAGCGGAACGCTCCTGGGCCAACTGCGGATCTGCGCCATCGCGCTTAAAGGCCTCGATCTCAGGCGGCACGTCATCCGCATCCGCATCCTCTGTAAGCTGCATCATTTCGGCAAGCCTGACCGCAGGGTGGGCTTTGGCAATGGTTGAACCAGAAAGCCAGCCTGTGACGGCAAAAGCGATTGCTATGAACGGGGCTGCGATCAAAAGCGCGATGAAACGCTTAAACTGTCTTACCCTTGAAGAGTCATTCAAAGGCGGGCGCGGAACATTGATGGCGTCGACCGGACAGGTGCCCACACACAAGCGGCAATTAACGCATTCTGCGTCCGTGATAGCCACCGGTTTCCATGCAATGCGCGCGCACAATTCCAGCAAGACGCCATAAGGGCAGAAGTAGCGGCAGTAAGGCCGGGCCACAACCATCCCCAGCAACAGCACTGCCATTCCGGTCAGAAGCAGCGGCAAAGGAGCACTGCGCCTGAAAATCCCCACGAACGGGTCAGTCCGGCAGATCAGGTATCCCGCGCCGTTAACGGCGTAAACGACGCCGAACGCGAGCACCGCCAACGGCAGTATGCGCAGAACCGCGTCCACACCCTTCGGGACGCGCAGCGGCCTGATTATGAACAGCTCCTGCAAGGCGCCGAGCGGGCAGACGGTTCCGCAAAAAAGGCGTCCGAAAAACAGAGCGGTCAGCAACGGCAGCGCGAAGATAGCGGCAACATGCCAAGGCAGGCCGCCGCCGTGGCAAACCGACACGGCGACATTTTGCACAGACCCCACGGGACAGATGCAGCCGTGACGCGCGAACCCAAACCAGGCCAGGCACAAGAGCGAGAAAGACAAGATCAAAGGGCGCGAACGTTTTTTGCGCACCAGCCAGACCGTAAACGCCAGAGCGGCAGCCAGAATCAGCACATCGGCCCACGCCGGAACCTTTTCCGCAAAAGGCGGATGCACAGCTTGCGGAACCTGATGCACGGAGTCGAACTGCGGCTGCGGAAAACGCGAGGCGAAGAGCGGTGAGAACGGCAGCACGAAAAACGTAGACAATATCAGAGCCCTGCGCGAAAAAGCACAGAGGCTCGACAGTAGTGTATGCATGGCATTCACAACTGCTCCTTCAAAAGGTAAGGACTGGCGGCAGGCACGCGCACAAAAGCCTGAGCCGGACAGTTCTCGGCTATGCGGCAGGTGTTGCAATTGACGCAGAGGTCATGGCGCACTTGCAGGTAAAGCGAGCCGTTGCCGAAATTGGTGCAGCCCTTGACGCAAAGTCCGCAGGCGGTGCATAACCGCTCGTCGATCGAGTATTCGAAGTAGGGGTCTTCGATGAATTTGCGCCGGATTGCGCCGGTTGGACAGAGCTGGTTCTCGGCAGCTTCGTCCAGGCGGGCCGCGTCCGGCTTGAAATAGCCGAAGCAGAGTTTGCAATAGCCGCACATCGCATAACCGTGAACGCATTTCACTGCGGAAGGCTGCAGGACGCATTCGGTTTCGCAGCGTCCGCACTGGATGCATTTGCGCGGATCGATCTGCCAGGTTGTGCGGCCGGCCTCAGCTTGTCGCGTGGCTTTAACGGCCAGCGCGGCTACAGCCGCGCCCGTTCCAGCCCGTGCCATCCATGCCAGAGCATCACGCCTGGTCAACTTCTGATTGTCGATAGGCATTTAAGTTACGGCTCCGGGTTAAGTTTTTTGGCATACCGTTGCCAAGCTAAGTTGCGGCGTGTCGCGCTGAACAGGACAACAGCGTAATATGTTATCCATCCGACAAAAGTCAGGATCAACATTTTCTGCAAGGTCGGAACGTACGGCGAGAAGGGCATGACCTTATAGCGGTGAGCTAACAGCGCGGACTGGAAAAGCGCAACCAGAATCAAGGCCCATGCCAGCAACCCCCAACGGACAGAACCGGGCGCACGGCGGTTGTTTCCGGCTGGCGTCATAAGCAGCAGCATAATTGCTCCTCCGCCGACCGCCGCAAAACACCCGACATTGTGCATGACGCCGTGGACATTTTCAGGAACCAGAGCGATAGCCAGCAGCCCGCCAGCGTTCAAAGCCCCGCCCCAAAGGAAGAGTGATTTTTTGCGCGCGCCTCTGACAAAACAACTGAGCGCGGGAAAAAAGCGGGCGCTCACGTAAGCGCTGGCTGCCAGCGCGAATGAGAAAAGGTAGTGGCACAGGGGATATTCAATATTGTTGATTTTGGTCCGTCCAAGATAGCTCAGCATTTTAAAGAAGGGATTGTAGTAAGGCGATATTGGGCAAACGCGCATGGCGTACAAGAACAGGGCCATGGCCAGCGGGCCGCCCAACAACACAAACAGAGGCGCTTGCCGGAGTTTTCTGAATCTTGCGTGGGGGCGAGGGCAGATGGAACAGCGGCAAATGGCGGTCGCAATGCATAAAAGGCTTGCGAGATAAGTTAAGCCGATAAGGTTCTTGAGGAACGGGACCCGCAGGATATGCCCGAAGGCGATCATCGCGTCGGAGAAGAGCAGCAGGCAGAGACCGTAGCGCCATGCCGATGACAGCCGGTGTGAGCCGCATGCGAAAGAAACGCTGATGATCGAGATTAAAGTGTAGGCAGAGAGCGCTGTCAGCAGACGGGGCGCTTCAATGGCTGGAAGCATCCGGGCAGCAAAGAAAACCCCTAAGCTGAGGGTTAAGCCGAACGCGATTCTGGGACTCCAGCGCGCGTGCTGGCACAGGAAGCCAATCCAGCACAGGTGCGCCAGTGAAAACCCGGCCACGCCGCACAGGAAGCCGGCGGAATCTAAAGGGGAAACTTTGACCGCCAGAAAATAGTCGCCGATCATTGTGGCGGCCAGACCGGTCCAAGCCAGCCAGTATGAGCGGCAAGCCCGTCCGCCGCGCAAAATGAAAACCGCGCTGACCAGCAGCAGGGTGGGCGTAAAAAGCAACAGCATAAGTTTAACGATGTGATGTGGCAAATCAGCAGCCTTCCCCCAAAATTGAATTATTATTATGCACATTATTTTCATCAACAAGCAACTAATAGCTTGGTATACCAAAAAAATTACACGGCATTTTTGCTGGTGTCTTTACTTATAAACGTGTTTTTGTACAATGATCTGAACTTGTTTAAAGGCACTTATTTTGAATGATCACAATCAAACGGGGGAGTTATGCGGAATGCTTTGACGCGCAGGGAGATGCTAAAGAGGCTGGGAGTCGGGGGTTCTGCGGCAGGTGTCAGCATGTTGGCCGCGAAGGGGTTCGCAGACGAGGCGACTGACGGTGATCCGGAGTATGCTGGCTTCGCGCGTAACATACAGCTCATGAAGCCGACCACGGTTGACGGGCCTTCGGCTTACATTGAGAACGGCAAGATAATGCAGCCTGCGCGCGAGGTGCCTTTGTTCCACACCGCTGATGTGGTGGTGGTTGGCGGCGGGTTCGCGGGGGTCTGCGCGGCGGTCGCGGCATCGCGCACAGGGGCTTCGGTTGCTCTGGTCGAGCGCTATGGCAGTCTGGGCGGGCTTTTCACCAACGGCATGGTGCTGATCGTGATCGGCACGGGTGAACGAGTCAACGGCGAGTTCAAGCTGGTGACCCGCGGCCTTTGCGAAGAGTTTCTGAAAAGGCTCGAGGGCATGGGGGACGGGGCGATCGTCTGCCGCGACTCCAAAGTGTACCAGCCGACGGTTGATCCCGAGGCGGCGAAAGTGATGATGGACGAGATGGTGCAGGAGGCTGGGGTCGAGATGCTTTTCCATGCTTGGGGCGTGGATGTGATTCAAGCTGGCAACAATGTGCGGGGCGTGGTTTTTGAAAGCAAGCAAGGACGCCAGGCCATCCTTGCCAAGACCGTTGTTGACGCTTCCGGCGACGGCGACGTGTTCCATCAGGCGGGTGAGACTTACAACCAGATATCGCACGCGCTGGGATTTGTCTACCGGATCGGCAATTATGACCGTATCGACAAGGACAAGGCTCCCAAGGATGTCAAACTGCGGCTTGGCGGCATCGAGCCGATCAAATCCGCGCGCTGGGTAAACAATCTGGGGCCGCGCGGTAACGGGCTTGACGTGCGTGAGATGTCCAAGGTCGAAATGATGCACCGCAAATCGGCGTGGGACTATATGCAGAGGGTTCGCGGCACGGCGGGGCATGAGGATGTTTTCCTGATGCAAACGACCCCCATGCTGGGCGTGCGCGCCACACGCTTGCTGGATGGCGCCAAGCGCATAGACAAAAAAGGTGCTGTTTCAGGGGCGAAGTTTGATGATGTTGTGGCCTATTCCGGCGATGACCGCTTAAAGTATCCGGCCTTCGCGATTCCTTACGGGGCGCTGCTGCCCAAAAAGGTCGAGAATGTGCTGGTGGCAGGGCGCTGCATCTCTTGCGCTCCCGACCTGATCGACCGTGTGCGCCTGATACCGGTCTGCGGCGTTACCGGACATGCGGCGGGCGTGGCAGCGGCGCTGGCGGCAAAGGGCGGCGTGACGCCCAGACAGGTGCCCGTGGCAGAGATTCAGAAAGTTTTGCGAGAGCAAAAAGCTTATCTCGGATAACCATGCCAAATGCAGCGCACGCGACGATTTTTGGGCGGGTGACCATCGTTGAAAGCGGGGGGTTAATCACGCACCTGTTTTTTGCGTGCGACCATCCGCCGGATGCGCCTGATCGCGCTGGGACACCTTTGTTGCGGCGCGCGTTCCGGCAGCTTGAGGCGTATTTAAACGGCAAACTGGAGGATTTCGACTTGCCGCTAGGTCCGCAGGGCACAGATTTCCAGAGCCGGGTCTGGAAGGTGTTGCGGTCTATACCATACGGCCATACTTTGAGCTACAAAGAGGTGGCTTGCCGACTCGGCAACCCCGGCGCGGCGCGTGCGGTCGGTATGGCCAACAACCGCAATCCGATACCGATTTTTATCCCGTGCCACCGCGTCATAGGTGCGGACGGCAGTCTGGTGGGGTACGGTAGCGGGATTGATATTAAGGCGCGGCTTTTGGAGATTGAGAGGGCGGGGGCGCTACGGCATACGGGGCGATGCGCACGAGCTTGACGCTACGGCATACGGGCCGATGCGCACGAGCGGGACGCTTCGGGGTATGGGCCGATGCGCACGAGCGGTGACGCTACGGCATACGGGACGATGCGCACGAGCTCGTTTGCCATTCGACAAGCTCATGGCCGCCAGAATACTGGCTAAACGATCAAAGTGCGCCCTGCCCCGTATGCTCTTCGCTTGATGGGGGGTTGACGATAAAAGTGCGCCCTGGCCCACACCCACTTCGCTCTTAGGTGGTTGTTGACCGGCTAAACGATCAAAGTGCGCCCTGTCCCGTATGCTCTTCGCTTGATGGGGGGGTGGCGATCAAAGTGCGCCCTGTCCCGTATGCTTTTCGCTTTTTGTGGGGTGGCGATCAAAGTGCGCCCTGTCCCGTATGCTTTTCGCTTTTTGTGGGTTACCAACCCGCAACTGATGCACTGATGCACTAATGAACTTCTTTCGCGCGCCAAGCGCTGGGGGTCATGCCGGTTGTCTGCTTGAAGTGCATAGCGAAGTGCTGCGAAGAAGAAAAACCCAGTCGGCGTGCTATTTTGGTAATTGGGTAGTCGGTGGTACTGAGGAGCGTTTGGGCGGAGCGCACGCGGCAGGCTATCAGAAACGTGTATGGCGGCAATCCGGTAATCTGCTTGAATTTCATGGTCAATTGGCTGGGCGAGAGAGCCGCCTCGCGGATCAAATTATCGATGGAATAGTCATCCTGGGGTTTGCGCCGCATGGTTTCAATAATTTTCTCCACACGGTCGATTACGTGAACTTCAGGCGGTGTTTGAGCTGCTTCAATCAGAGCCAGCATAAGCTCCAAAATTCCGCCGCGCATAGCGATACGCCGGAAAGGGCCGGAGGCTAAATCATCGTGATATTTGAACAAGCGGTTGAAAGCCATGCGCAGGCGGTCGGAACTTCTGAAAATTTTGCGGGGCATGGTGCGCAAGGCTGCACGCATTGCATCGGACTCGGCTTTAGATAGGTTCAGCAGGTTATGTGTCGCTGGCTCCATTCGGAAAAAAAGCCAGAACATAACTAACCCCTTCGGGTTGGTGCTGAGCCGGTGCCATTCGTCGGGCTGAGTGACGAAAACATTGCCGGGCAAAAGATTATGGGCGACACCGTCGCTTTCGAATACCAATGAGCCCCGTACGCACAAAGAGCACTCCAGGCACCCGGGGTGGATGTGCTCAGAGACGCTGGGACGCATTTTTTTGTAATGACTGTACCCCAAGGCAGGCACACAGGGTATGCCGTCAAGTTCCAGGTTGAGCACGCGTCTTTCAGGCGTGTCAACATACTCGAAAGGCAAAGTGCATACCGACTTGCTCATATAGTTTGAATTTTACGACCTTATGCGCATGGCGTCAATGGACAAGGAAAGGCACTTTGCATTATGGCCGCGGCAGGCACTGCTGGCCTTTGCGGTAGGCGCTCATCGAGAGGCCGTAGACCTTGCGGAAGAGGCAGGCTAGATGACTTTCGCGCGCAAAGCCGCACTGCCGTGTGATTTCGCCGATCGTTAGATTTGTCTCGGTCAGCAGGGAGCAGACCCGTTCGAGTTTGACGTGCCGGATTTCTTCCATGATGGTGCGGCCCACGACGTTTTTGAAATGGATCTCGGCGAAACGCCGCGAGGCCCCGATGAGCGTGGCCACCTCCGGCACATTTATGTTGCGCTCGCCCGCCTCGCGCCAGATGAACTCAAGCGCACGCGCGATCTTCCGGTCCGGGATCGCGTTGGCCTCGGTCGAACGCCGGATGACGACACGGGTAGGGGTGACAGGGAATACGGTTTTCTTAAATTTCTTGCCGCGCATCAGGCCGTCGAGATGCTGCGCCAGCAGGTAGCCGGTTTTTTCGGCGTTGGCCTGGATGCTGGAAAGTGGGGGGAAGGTGGCCTCGCAGATCAGCGGGTCGTCGTCGACTCCGAGCACGGCAATATCGTTAGGCACAGATATTTTAGCGCCCATGCAGGCGTCAAGCACCTGGCGGGCGCGGCCGTCCATGGCTGCCAGCAGGGCGACGGGTTTGGGCAGGGCTTTCAGCCAGGCCTGCATGCGCGGCTGCTCGATTGCCCAGTCGTGCCGTTCCCGCGGCGGCGGGGCCGGATACATGGCGCAGACCGCGCCTGAGGCCTCCGCCGCATCTTTAAAAGCCTCGCCGCGCTCCTTGGACCAGTAAATGTTATGCGGATCACCCACAAAAGCGAAGTTCTTGTATTGTCGGTCGAGAAAAAAACGTGCCGCAACACGTCCGATCGCGCGCGAATCAAACAACTGGCAGGTTTTATTGGCGAACGGGTGCGACGCGGCGCGCATCTCCGGTGACGGCTCGGACACGACCACGGGCAGGCGGGTCTTGGCGATCAGTGCCGCTTCGGCCCGGGAGCATTGGCTTGCGATTATGCCGGTGCAGCCCCAGCGTTTGAGATCCAACAGCTTCTGTTCGCCAGTACGCCCCTCCATGCGGTAGAGCCGCCACGGACCGTGCAGCCGCGCGTATTGCAGGATGCCGTTGAAGACATCCAGATGGCCTTTGAGGGTCAACGGTATCAGCACGGCGACCTGCGGAATGGAAAGACTCGGCTTCTTCATACCGATAGGATCCAGTTGTTATGGTTTGCGAGCTGCGCCCGCATTGGTTTAAACACGGGACAAGGCGTTCGCAGAGACAAAAAGGTTGCGGCGTCGGAAGGGCACGGGACTTTCAACCAGCAGAAGGGCTTTTAGGGTTTCCAGGCCGCATGCGAACCATGGGCGGTGCAGATAGCAAAGCGGCGACTCGGACCACGGAGGGGGCGCAAGTCCAACTTCACGGCAGAGGGTTTCCGCCACGGCCGCCAGATAGGCGTTACAATCAGCGTGTTGCTCGGTGTGAAACCAAACCGGCGGCTGCGCGACAAGATCCATCTTTGCGGAGGTTGTCGGACAGCGTTGCCTGAAATCATCCAGCAGATCGCCGATAAGCTCCATCGATAGCGGCTGGTTCTGCCGGGCTTCGTCATGCCAACGTTGGCTGATCTCTCTGATTGTCAGATGTGTTTGCTTCATTTGAC
>JAQVQN010000248.1 GCA_028701555.1 Kiritimatiellia bacterium
CTTTGACCGTGCGGAAGCTGGGCGGATGCTGGCAGGTCTCGGCAACCGTGTTTTCCTTATGCGCAACGCGCATGAAAGTGCACCGGTCTTATTCCAAACACGCTGGGCACTCAGTTATCTGCGCGGCCCCATGACAATGCCGCAGATTACGGGTTTAGCGGTGCGGTCCGCATCTGCCTTAGTTTCTGAGCCTGTAGAAAACGCCGCCGTGCCAGTGGCGCACAGCACAGCGGAAACTGCTGCAGCGCCTGCCACACGCGAGCGGGCGGTATTGCCTCATGTGACGGAATTTTTTATGCGCCCTGCCCGTTCAGGCGGCAAGATCCTTTATCGTCCGCGTCTGGTCGGCTTTTGCAAGCTACACGTCGTGGACGCCAAGCACGGCATCGACACTTGGCTGAGGCGCACGGTGCTGGCTCCATTCGCAGACTCGGATGGAACGGTCAATTGGGAGGAGGCGGAAACGCTAGAGGTGACGGCAGAAGACTTTGACCGTCAGCCTTTGCCTGATGCGGTATTCGCGGAATTGCCGGCGCAAACGCTGGCAGCAGCCAGGTACTCAGTTTGGGGTAAAGAGATGGCAGCCGCGCTTTACCAGACTTTCACCTTGGAGCTTTTCGCTGTGCCCGCGCTCAAGCTTGTTTCCGTTCCGGGGGAGAGTGAAGAGACATTCCGTTCCCGTGCCGCGCAGCGTTTGCGTGAACAGCGCGACCAAGCAATGGCCAAACTTAAAGCCCGGTATGCGCCCAAAGTGCAGTCGCTGACGGATCAGATACGCCGGGCCGAAGAGCGGTTGAATCGTGAAAAGGCGCAAGCCGGTCAGCAAAGAATGAGCACTGTGATTTCTTTTGGCGCGACCTTGTTGGGAGCCTTTATGGGTCGTGGCGCAAGGAGTGTCGGAACAGTTGGTCGTGCTGCAACTGCCATGAAAAGCGCCAGCCGGATCGGCAAAGAGGCTGGGGATGTGGCCCGCGCCGTAGCCGGGATGGAGGTGTTGCAGGCGCGTCTGAGCGAACTGGAAGCCGCGTTTGAGCGCGAGATTGCTGATATGGATCAGCCGCTAACGCCAGAAACGGTCGAGATTGACCGTAAGCCGCTTCGTCCCCGCAAAACTGATCTCTCTGTCGGTACGCTGGGCATCTGCTGGCTGCCATGGCGGCGGGCGGCAGATGGGGTGGTCGAACCAGCGTGAGGGAACCGGAACGTTTTTTTTGATGGATTCCTGTTGCCATGATGGGCAGAAGAGGCGTTTTCTGTTCAGCATTAATTTCAGGAACATGTTTAAGAAAGGGCGTGTTAACGTGCATTCAGTCTACATGCGTTATTCTTTGGCTACAGTATTGTTCTCATTTGCCGCGATACCGGAAGCGTTCGGGGCGGGGTTCGGTCTGTACGAGGCCAGCGCCCGTGGCAATGCTATGGGCGGATCATTAGTCGGCGCGACGGGCGATGCCTCGGCTAACTATTATAACCCTGCCAATATGACAGAGCTGGAGGGCACACATCTGATGGCAGGGGCGACGTTGATCCATCCAGTGCTCGATGTCACTACCAGAGGCGACAAGAACAACCTCGATAGTGGATGGTTCTTCCCGCCGCATGTTTACGCCTCGCAGCAGTTGGCTGAGCAGTGGTTTGTGGGATTGGGCCTTTACAGCGAATTCGGTCTGGGGACAAGGTATGACCGCAACTGGCCGCTGAAGTGGAACAGCACGGAGACATGGCTGGATACGATAACCATCAACCCCAACGTGGCTTATCGGGTGACAGACCGCATCTCGCTGGCCGCCGGCTTCCGTGCCATGTATCTTGATTTCGAAAACCGCAAGACAATTTACGACAACGCGCAGTTGATGCCGCCGCTGCCGATTTACGGTGACATGCGGACAAGGGTGCAGGGCGACTGCTGGGGCTACGGCTACAATCTCGGGGTGTCTTACAAGGTAACCGACCAGCTTGACATCGGATTTGTCTACCGCTCGCGCGTGCTGCAGACGGTCAAAGGCGATATCGAGGTTGACAGTTCCTCGAGTCCTATCGACAACCTGCTGCCTGAGGGCACAGCCTCAGCGCGCGGTGCGATCGAACTGCCGCCGTCGTGGACGGCGGGCCTGAACTACCGCCCAGTCGAAAAGCTTAATCTTGGTGCTGCTGCGATCTTAACCCAGTGGAGCACCTATGATTCGCTGGACATGCGGTTCGGACGCACAAGAAACAAGCAGGTTCCCAACTCATCTGACAAGAAAAACTGGAGCAATGTTTGGCGGCTGTCGCTGGGTGCCGAGTATCTGCTGACGGAAAAATGGTCGGTGCAGTGCGGTTATGTTTACGACATGGATCCTATTGACAAGGAAAACACCGACACGCTGCTGCCGCCCGGTGACCGGCACATCATCAATTTCGGGCTGGGCTACGCGCTGGATGCGTGGAAACTATATGGCGGTTACGGCCTGATCATCATGGAACCAGTGGAACGCACGGTTGGCAATCAGCGGGTGGACTTCGACGACGGCTTCTGCCACCTGATCGCTTTTTCGGTCGGCACTAACTTTTGAAAGGTGCGTGCTTGAACTGTGCGCTTACAGGAAAAGTAAATGAGCCAGATGGGTGATGGTATGCATGGAATAGGTTATGACTCCGGTGTCACGCGCAGGGGAATGCTGATGCTGGGCGCGGGGGCATTGTTTTCCGGGTTCGTCGGCAGCCGCAGCCGCTGGGGCATAGTCGATCCCTACGCGGGAGTGGACTGGGGCAGGCACATTCGCTGCAAGGCTAATTTTCACACGCACACCACCATGAGCGATGGTGGGGCACAGCCTGCGGACGTGATAGACCTCTACGCGAAAATGGGTTATGGTGCGCTGGCTTTGACCGATCACGACACGGTCGGGCCGAAGACGGACCGCAAGGGGCCGGACCGCCACAAGACGACATGGCCGTGGCAGGCTTTCGGGCGCGAGCCTGAGGAGGCGGGCATGGTGGCGATCGAGGGCAACGAGATATCGCGATTACACCATACAGGGAGTTTTTTTTGCGATTATGGCGACGCGAACGTGGCATCTGAAGAGGATGCGGTCAGGGAGATCGGCGTTCGCAACGGATTGGCAATGTTGTTCCATCCGGGACGATATAGCGACAAGAAAACGGTCGAATGGTATGTCAAGATGTACCGGACCTTTCCGCATCTGTTTGGCATGGAGATCTATAACTGTGGCGACAGATACAGCCAGGACCGAGTACTGTGGGATACGGTCTTGACCCGGCTCGTGGCGGAGCGTCCGGTCTGGGGGTTCTCAAATGACGACATGCACAATCCCGCTTTGCATGCGGGGCACAACTGGAATGTGATGCTGGTGCCGGAGCTTACGTCAGGGGCATTGCGGCGCGCCATGGAGGGCGGAGTATCTTTCTATGTTTTCGCGCCGGAGGGGCACAATGGTCCGCCGCCGCCCGAAATCCGCGCGGTGTCAGTTGACCGCTGCGAGGGGGTTATCAGTCTCGACGTTACTGGCCACAAGCGCGTCGAGTGGATTTCCGAGGGCCGTAAGGTTCATGAAGGCGCGAGCATCAATCTGGATGAGCTAGATATGCTTGGCAGTTATGTCAGGGCCACGGTTTACTCTGCATCTGGAGGGCCGCTGATAGGTACTCAGCCTTTTGTTCTGTGTGCGCGACCGAGGCTCAGTGCAGCGAAGAGTTCTTGTGTTCGATCCGGCGGTAATTAAGCGGCGTGATGCCCTCAGTGCGGCTGAAGACGTTGCTGAGGTGTTGCGCATGGCAGAAACCGGTTGCCTTGGCGATGTCTTTGATGGATTGATCGGTTAGTGCGAGCAGGCGTTTTACCTCAAGCAGCCGCAGTCTTAGCAGTGTGGAGTAGACGGGCTTGCCCGTGATTTTATCAAAATGCTGGACGAGCTTGTGGCGCGGTATCCCCATGGCGGCGGCGACATCCGAGACGCCAATGCTTTTGCCCAAATTATCCCGGAAGTAATGCATTGCAGCGCGCACCAGCGGGTCGGCGTGCGTGGCGCTGTCGGTGCTGGCCCGCAGTTCAACGCCGCGCGGCGGCACGAGGCCCGGTTCGCGAGGCGGTTTCGCGCCGCCCATGATCTGGTTCAGCAGTGCCGCGCCCTCGTAGCCGATCCTGACCAGGTCGTGGCGCACGCTCGAAAGCGGCACACGGATGTTTTCGCAGACCAGAGTGTCGTTGTCAACGCCGAGGATCGCGATGTCTTCCGGCACGTTGTAGCCCGCGTCCAGGCATACGGACTCGAATTTGGCGGCATCGTAATCGCAGTAGCAGAATACGGCCAGCGGCTTAGGCAGGCGGCGCAGCTCTTTTTGCAGCCAGTTGTACTGCGCTTTCCAGTTGTCGATTTCCTTGCCTGCGATTCGCGACCAGACCAGC
>JAQVQN010000249.1 GCA_028701555.1 Kiritimatiellia bacterium
GGGGGCCGCATCCGCTCCGATCTGGAAGCCGTGGCCGTGTCTGAAGCCCCCGTTACCGACAAGGCCGTGCAGACCTGCCGCATCTACTCCCGGGCGCTGACAACCTCCGAGGCGGTCGGCAACTACCGCTCGTTCAGCCTGCCCTCGCCGCCTGAGGACGAGTCTGCCCCTCGCACCGTCGCCTGCTGGCCGCTCGACGCGCAAGGCGGCGCTCCCGCCCTTGCCAGCGCCGTCAACGCCACCTACAATTTCACGGTTCTGCGCCACGCGCCCGGCGCCACCAACGCGCAGGCTGTCGCGCATGTGCCGAACCCGGACACTGCCCCGAACTTCAGCGGCAATCCCCGCGCCAACAGCGGGGCGGTCTATTTCGACAACGCCCGCCCCGGCTATCTCGTCGCCTCTAACCTCGGCAGCCGGGTCGAGCATACCGCGGCCTTCACGGTCGAGGGCTGGCTCTGCCGCACCGCTGATCCCGGCGCCGACCTCTGGTACGTCTGCGGCGCGCGCGACATCGGTTCCGGCTGGATGCTGACCCTGCGCCGCGACAGCAACCGCATCGGCTACCACCTCTACATGCACGACTACAATGTCTCCGGTTTCTTCCCGGGCGGCTGGGTCACGGAAAATCCCGGCTGGCACCACATCGCGCTGACCTACAATCCCGAGCGCAACACCTATGGAGCTTGGGAGCTTTTCATAAACGGCGTTTCCGCAGGCGTGCTGGACAACACCCAAGCCCCTAACATTCACGGTGTCGCAGCCTTCTATCTCGGCGGACGCCCCTTCAGCGCAGCCAACACCTTCCGCGGCCTGTTTGATTACTGGCGCGTCTCATCCGGCGTCCGCGAACCACTCGGCTTGCTCTGCGCTCCGCCCAACCCCGGCACACACATGCAGGTTCTTCTGCTCCCGTGCAAGCCGCGCATGCAAAAGGCACCCCATGGCTGACACTAAAAAGAAATTGAAGAATAACCGGACCGCACTCGGCGGCTGGATGCTGATACCCCACCCCGCAATCGCCGAAATCATGGCTGGCGAGGGCTTCGACTGGATCGCGCTCGACATGGAGCACGCCGCCGTGGACCTTTCCATGGTCGAACAGATCGAGCGCGCCGTGCGACCCTCCGGCTGCGACCTATTCGTGCGCCTTGACGGCGTCAACCCGATCCTCGCCAAGCATGTGCTCGACGCGGGCGCCAAAGGCGTGATCGTGCCCAACGTGCGCAGCCCTGAAGACGTGGACATCATGACTGCCGCCGTGCGCTATCCGCCGCAAGGCAACCGCGGCACCTCGCTGGCGCGCGCCCTAGATTACGGACGCAATTTCGACGAGTATCTGCGTGGCCACAACGATAACGTGTTCGTGGCAGTCATGATCGAACACCACCTTGCCGCCGGGCGTGCCGAAGAGATCCTTGCACGGCCAGGCATTGACGCCGCCTTCATCGGACCCTACGACCTTTCGGCCTCGCTTGGCGTAGCCGGACAGTTGGACCACCCAGACGTGCTGACATCCGAACGCACAATCCTGGATGCCTGCCGCCGCACAGGCGTCGCACCGGGCTATCATGTTGTACCGCCAGAGCGCGCCCGCATCGACGAGCGCATCGCCGCAGGCTACCGCTTTATCGGCTGCAGCCTTGACACCCATTTCCTCATGCACGGTTGCCGCAGCCTGCTGCAGACATGAAAAGATTGCCCGCGTATGCTCACCGAATTATCATGTAATTCCGACATTAAATATCGGATTTACATGGTTTAAGACATGCGTTATATTCTTCCTGGATACATCCCGTAGGAGCATACATGAACTATCAGAAGCGCAACATACAAAAATCCGTAACCGAATCTCTGCACCACTTCCCAGTGGTCGCCATTCTCGGCCCGAGGCAGTGCGGAAAGTCCACGCTGGCCAAACACCTTTTGGACGGCATGAAAAACGCTCTTTACCTTGATCTTGAAAAACCCTCAGATCTCGCTAAGCTCGAAGACGCCGAGTTGTTCCTCTCCTCGTGCCGCGGCAGGTGCGTCTGTCTAGACGAGATCCAGCGCAAGCCCGAAATCTTCACTGTGATCCGTTCGCTAGTCGACGCTTGGGGCGGAAACGGGCACTTTCTGGTTCTGGGTTCCGCCTCACGCGACCTGCTCAACCAAAGCTCCGAAAGTCTGGCCGGACGCATAGCCTACAAGCGGCTCACGCCATTCCTCTACGAAGAAATCAGCCGTGCGGCTAAGCCGGAACGCTATTTCACTCGCGGCGGCTTTCCAAGAAGCCTCATGGCAGCCAGCGATGCGGTGTCACTAGAATGGCGCGAGAACTTTATAACAACGTTTCTGGAACGCGATCTTCTGCTGTGGCATGGATTCACCCCGACGACCATGCGGCGCCTCTGGCTCATGCTGGCGCACGTGAACGGGCAAACCGTCAACTACGCGCGCCTCGCTGGCTCGCTCGGCGTCTCTGACACAACCGTACGCCGCTATATCGATCTCCTGTCGGAAACCTACATGACAGAAGTCATACCCCCATATTTCTCGAATCTGGGCAAACGGATGGTCAGAGCCCCTAAGGTCTATTTGTCCGACAACGGAATCACCGCAGCGCTTCTGCGTCTGCCGGATTTCACGGCCTTGTGCGGACACCCAGTATTCGGAAGCATATGGGAGCAGATCGTCCTCGCAAACCTCAAAGGCATGTATCCTGACGCGCAGTTCGCTTTCTACCGCACCAGCCAAGGCTCGGAAATGGATTTTGTCATGGATATCCGTGGCAAGACCATCGCTGTCGAATGCAAGGCGACTTCCGCCCCGTCACTCCAGAAAGGTAACTACCTTGCCGCCGAAGACATCCATCCGACGCACACCATTGTCGCCGCGCCCGTCGAGAAAGGTTGGCCATTAGCGAAAGGCTTTACAGTGGCAAACCTTTCCGAACTCCGTAACACCATTGACTTTTTCGTGTAAACGACCACCAAGCAAACCATGCAAACACACACCATACTCGTCACCCAAGCCGAATACGACAAAGCCGCCGATGTCTTCGCCGCCGCACCCGGCCTCGACTGCCGCCCCGCCCCTGCCGATGAAGCCTCCCTCGCCGCCCTTGTACGCGAAACCGGCTGCCGCGCCGTCGTGCTCGGCGTCGCCCCCTACCGCGACGCGCTTTACAACGCACTTGCTGATAATGCGGGAGAAGCCGGCGCACTCATCGTGCGCTTCGGTTTAGGCACGGACAGCATCAACAAGCCCTACGCCGCAGCCAAAGGCATCAAACTCGTCAACACGCCGGTCGACATCCATACAAGCGTGGCCGAACTGACCCTCTTCCTGATCGGCTCGCTCATGCGCCGTATCCCGCTCCTAAACACCTCGATCCGTAACGGTGGCTTCACGCCCATCCGCGGACGCGAACTCTGCGGCCAGACCGCCCTGATCATCGGCGGCGGCAAAATCGGCCTCAAGGTCTGCCGCATGTTGCATCTCGGCTTCGGTGTGCGCACTCTGGTCTGTGACTCCGCTCCTGAGAACGCTTGGCTCGCGCGAGCGGGCCAGTCGCGTGAAGCGCTGCGCGAGACCTTCGGCATTGAGGCTTACTCGCAGGAACTGGACTCCCTCTTGCCGCTGGCTGACCTAGTGACCATTCACCTGCCGCTGACACCTGAGACCAGCAACCTGATCGGATCGTCACAACTAGCACGCATGAAGCCCGGCAGCGTGCTCGTCAATGTCGGGCGCGGCGGTATTGTGAATGAGAACGCGCTCTACGACGCGCTCGCCTCAGGACATCTCGCTGGCGCGGCCACGGACGTTTTTGTGAACGAGCCCTATGTGCCGGTCGCGCCGGACAAGGACTTGCGCACTTTGCCCAATGTCGTAATGACCCCGCACTGCGGTTCCAACACCTTCGAAGCCAATGCCCGCATGGCAGCATCAGCGATCATGCAGGCCAAAGCCTTCCTGGGCAAATCCGCCGCAACCCAAACATCTTAATCCACCTACGACTTCTGGCTAGTCTATAACTTCAAACGTTCAACGTTTAATGTTCAACGTTCAACGTTTAATGTTCGACGTTCAACGTTTAATGTTCGACGTTCAAGTTATCACCTCGTTTTCGCCCGGAGCCCCGGGCGGGGGGCTTACCTGTGGCCATCGGCCCCGTGACAAAAATTCAGCCTCCAAATGTCTGAGTATGGAGCAGTTAGACTTACGAAGCCAGCTTTAGAATTGCACATTTTTTAGGCTTGATATATGCCTAACGGGTGATATCCTACCACTAATAACTGAATTGGTTGTGTTGGTTTACTTAAAAAAGATAAAGCTAAAAACAGCTCTGTCACAACAAGGAGTTTTATGTTCACCTTATGCCGCTTCCGCTTTGAACTTATAATTATTTCGATATCAAT
>JAQVQN010000250.1 GCA_028701555.1 Kiritimatiellia bacterium
TTAACCTTACCTCAAACTCACACACTTGGTTTGTGGGCGAAAGCCCACATTAGTCGGAGGTGCCGGTTGTCGGTTGATTGTCGGGCACCAGACGTTTGACGGCGCGATGTCCGATCTTCGCGTTGATGGAGTCGACAGTGCGGCAGAGCTTTTCGCGTCTTTCGATATTATCTGCGGGAGAGGGCTCGAAAAGCGACGTCTGCCGCTGTCGCTCAGCGCAAAAACCGCTGACGCCGAAACCTATCAGGCGTACGGGTTTAACCATTCTTTCGTCCGCCAAGAGGCGCATGGCCAATGACCGCAAGGTGAAGTCGTCGCAGGCAGGCGTAGTGAAAGGCGCTTGCCGGGTAATGGTCTTGAAATCCGACCAGCGCAGTTTGATGCGTCCGACTGTCGCGTAATGGCCGCTTGCGCGCAGACGGCGTCCGACTTCGTCAACCAGATCCTTGAGGGTCTCGGTCACGGCTGCGCGGTCGGGACAGTCCTTCGGGAAAGTGTGCTCCTTGGAGATGCTTTTCTCCTCGAAGCCTGTTTCCACTGGGCGCGAGTCCTCGCCCAGCGACAAGGCGCGCAGATGACTGGCGAGACTTTCGCCAAGCAGGCTGAGCAGAACCGCTTGGTCACAGCGTTGAATGTCGGCCACAGTATGGAGACCGGCCTGGCGCAAAGTTTCTCCGATCACCTTGCCTACACCCCACAGCGCACCGACCTCCAGTGCCCCCAAGAATTGCAGCAAAGCTACTCTTTCGTAAGGCACTACGAACAGTCCGTCGGGCTTGGCGTGCTCGCTGGCGAGTTTGGCCAAGAACTTGTTGTGCGCGACTCCGACCGAAGCGGAGAGGCCGATTTCTTCTCGTATGTCGGACCGTAGCTTGACCGCGATATCCCGCCCGCACCCGAAGAGGCGGCGGGCACCGCTGACATCCAGAAAGGCTTCGTCTATGGAAACCGGCTCGACCAGCGGCGTGAAGCGTTTCAAGATCGCGAATACCTGTTGCGACACATGCTCGTAAAGAGCCATGTCGGGCTGCACGAATACAGCCTGGGGGCAGCGGCGGAAGGCTTCACGCGAAGGCATGGCCGAGCGCACGCCGAACTTGCGCGCCTCGTAAGAGCAGGTGGAGACCACACCGCGGCGGTCAGGCGGCGCACCGACAATCAAGGGCAGGCCACGCCATTCCGGGTGGTCGCGCTGTTCGACAGCCGCGAAAAACGCGTCCATGTCGATATGCAGGATGCAGCGTTCCATAAAAAAACACCGTCCCGTAACGGGACGGTGGCGTTACCTTGAGGCATATGCCCGACCCGAATTTACTGTGCGGCCGTCGGTGGAGTAGGCATCGCGCTCTGCGGTGCTGCTGGTTGGGTCGCAGAAGCAGCGGGTTTGGGCGCAGGTGCCGCTGTGCGCGGGGGCGTGTATCCTTTGCCCATGGGCTTCACAGGCTTGGCCGCCAGCATGCAGCCCAGAGTGCGCCCGATCAGACGCGGGGTCTGTTCGACTTGGGCATACTCCGCGCTGTTTTCTATCACCTTGGAGACAACTTCCATGCCCAGTTCTTTGTGGGCATTCTCGCGCCCGCGGTACTGCAGCGTGATTTTTACCTTATGCCCCTCTGCCAGAAACTCCTTGATCTGTCGCATTTTGTGATCCAGATCATGTGTATCCACGCTGGCGTGGAATTTCACTTCCTTAATCTGCGTCACCTTCTGGTTCTTACGGGCGGTCTTGCGCTTGATGCTTTCATCGTAACGGAACTTGCCGTAATCCATGATCTTGCAGACAGGCGGCTCCGCATTAGGGGAGACCTCCACAAGGTCTAGTCCCTGTTGGTCAGCCAACTTTTGCGCGTCGCGAGTGGACATCACGCCCATCATTTCGCCGTTAGCGTTAAGCAGGCGGACATTTGGTACTCGGATTTTGAAGTTTACGCGGGTAAACGAAGCGATAGCTCACCTCCATGTTGTGCCGTTTTCGGCTGTTTTCTTTTTTTCCTTGTTGGCGGTGAAAAGCCTTGCGCAAACAGCCGTGTTTGGCAGGTCGCCGCCGGAAATCATTTTTTCAGGTCGTTGTCGAAAAGTTCAATGAACTGCTCCAACGGCATCGCGCCAAGGTCGCCTGCGCCACGGCTGCGTACCGAGACCACGCCGGCTGCGGCATCGCGGCCACCGACCACCAGCATGTAGGGGGTCTTCTCAAGCTGGGCTTTACGGATTTTAGCGCCGAGCTTCTCGTTGTCGGTATCGACCGACACGCGCGCGTCGCGCTCGCGCAGTTTGGACTCGATTTCGCGGGCGTAATCGTTCTGCCCCGAGGTGATCGGCAGCACACGTACCTGTTCCGGCGCAAGCCAGAGCGGGAAAGCACCAGCGTAGTGCTCGATCAAGATGCCGAAGAAGCGTTCGAGGCTTCCCAGCAACGCGCGGTGGATCATGTAGGGCTGATGCTCCTTGCCGTCCTCGCCGACATACGCCAGCTTGAAGCGTTCGGGCAGGTTGAAGTCGAACTGCACGGTGCCCAGTTGCCAAGCGCGCCCCAGAGCGTCTTTGATCTTGAGGTCGATCTTTGGGCCGTAGAAGGCACCGCCGCCCTCATCGGTTTGGAAGGCGATGCTCTCGGCTTTGAGTGCGTTCTCCAGCGAGCGGGTCGCCTGGTCCCAGCGTTCCGGCAGACCGACTGATTTTTCCGGTCGGGTGGAGAGGAAGGCCGTGATGTCTTCGAACCCGAAACGGCGCAGGATGCGCAGCGCGAAGTTGACTGTGCGCCGGATCTCGTCCTCGACCTGCTCGGGAGTGCAGAAGATGTGGGCGTCGTCCTGCGTGAAGCCGCGCACGCGCAGCAGACCGTGCCGCACGCCCTCTTTTTCATAGCGGTAGACCGTGCCGAGTTCAGCCCAGCGCAGCGGCAGGTCGCGGTAAGAGTAGCGTCGGTTGCGGTAGACCAAGATATGGAACGGGCAGTTCATGGGCTTGACGTAGTAGGGCTCGGACGAGACATGCGAGCCTTCGCCTTCCGAGACGGTCATGCTGGGAAACATGCTCTCGCGGTAGAAACCGAGGTGTCCGGAGGTTTCCCAGAGTCCCGCGCGTCCGACATGGGGGGTGAAGAGCATTTCGTAACCGGCGCGGAAGTGCTCGCGTCGCCAGAAGTCTTCTATGGCCACGCGGATGCGGGCGCCCTTCGGATGCCAATGCGCCAGGCCGGGGCCGGCCTCTTCGTTGATGCTGAAGAGGTCAAGTTCCTTGCCGAGCTTGCGGTGGTCGCGCTTTTTTGCCTCTTCGATGCGCGCCAGCGTGGTATCGAGTGCCTCCTGCGAGACATCCGCCATGCCGTAGAGCCGTTGCAGCATGGGGTTGTGCTCGTCGCCGCGGTAATACGAGCCAGCCACAGAGATAAGCTTGACCGCGCCGATGTCGGAAGTTGTGGCTATATGCGGTCCGCGGCAGAGGTCGGTGAAGCCCGCGCAGGAGTAGACCGTGATGCTCTGGTCTTCGGGTATGTCTGCGAGGCGTTCCAGCTTGTAGGGCTGGTCGGCGAAAATGCCGGCGGCTTCGGTGCGCGACAATTCGCGTCGCTCAAAAGGCAGACCGGATTTGATGATGGCTTGCATTTCGGCTTCGATCTTAGGGAAGTCCTCCGGAGCGAGTCGGTGCTCCAGGTCGAAATCGTAATAAAAGCCCTCTTCTGTCGAGGGGCCGATATCCAGTTTCACATTATTGAACACTTTGCAAACCGCCGCAGCCATCACGTGCGCGGCGCTATGACGCATGATCTCTTTTTCTTCCACTCCAACCTCCAAGCCGGGGAGCCCACAAATGCCCGCCGGTATCCATAAAACCGATTCAGTTATTTAGAAGTTTCCCGAATCCGCCGCCGGATGTCAAGAGCCGCGTGAACGGTCGCAGCCTATGACGACAATAAAGTGCGTTCGAGTTCGGCTTTAACCTTCTGCCAGTTTGGCAGGTGGCGGCGAATCGGGCATAGTGGTTCAGGATATCCAGCGCAATCGTCTCGATCCGCTGGGAGGTCTCCTCAATGATCCCGCCGAACTTGGCCGCGCTCGACTTCTCCCGCTTCATCAGCGGCGTGCCGGTAAAGCCGATCTGGCAGGACAATCTCCGGATCGTCAATCAGGCATTTGACCAGCATCACCATGGTCAGGCTCTTGCCCGAACCCTGCGTATGCCAGATCAGCCCGCCGCGCCGCCGTCCGTACTCATCGAACGTCTTCAGCTTGGACATCTCGCATTGTTGCCCGATGGATGGGAGGAGAACATGAAATTGGAATCGGCTTGCCCTGCATTGGGACGGCAAACGACATAGGCAGGGCTAATGACGCAGCGTTCCTCGCATACTGCCACCGCGCCCTGCCACATTCTCATCATGTTATAGGCCACGTCG
>JAQVQN010000251.1 GCA_028701555.1 Kiritimatiellia bacterium
GCGGTAATGCAACATCGGTGCCCGGCTGGCTGTCTTTAGTCTGGCCGGCATGGACCAACTTCTTTGCCTCATTCTCCGGAGCGCTCATGTATTTTGCCACGCTGACCGAGGTCCCTATCGTTCGCGGCCTGATGGACAGCGGCATGGGGCAAGGTCCGGCGCTTGCGCTTCTGCTGGCCGGTCCGGCGCTGTCCTTGCCGAGCATGCTCGTGATCAATTCGATCCTCGGACCGAAGAAGACATTTACCTATGTGGCGCTCGTGGTGGTTATGGCGACAATCACGGGCATGGGTTTTGGGGCACTGATGAACGCACCTGGAATGTAACCGCAGTAAACAAGGACAGAATCAATGACCGCTCATGAGAAACATGCGGACGACGCGAAAGCACCGGAAGTCCGTCTTGTCGGTGCGATAGGGCTTAATGCTCTGATCGTCGTTGCCGAGGTTATCGGCGGGTGAGTTTCGGGAAGCCTGGCTTTGCTTTCCGATGCGGTTCATAACCTGAGCGATGTAGCTGCTCTGATTATCGCGTTAGTGGCACGGAGATTGGGAAGGCGCCCGCCTTCGCATCGGCTCGCCTGCGGGTGGCCGATGGGCTATTGTCGAAAGTGGAAACTGTTCTGCAACAGGTTCGTGGCCGGTTGCAGACCCGATGGACGAATTCACACGCCACGTTGGAGACAGAGCTTGTCGGGTGCGGAGAAAGCGATCTCCTGGGCAACCCCTTGTCTTTGGACTCAAGCACTTTCAGCGAAATAGCGAGGCGGGATTCATGACCAAGGCCGATGATTGCGCTGGCGGGAGGACTGATTCTAAGGGTGCTGTGTAACTGTGTGCTGGACGTAGATCCTGCCTCCAGTGCAACCCGTTCCATTGGAGGCGCCGCACGCAAGCCTTGGCGCAGAAACGCAAGGGAGTGAACGCTATGAAGGGCACGGCTTTTCTTTCAGCCATCGTCATCCTACTTGGCGGTTGCGCCACAGGACCGCGACCGGCATGCGAACCTGCCTCCGAACAGGCTGTGGGGACACCCTCATGGTATTACTTGGACTGGATGGCAAAGGCGCCATATGCGCCGACATTCGAAGTGCTCGACACGGAGAGCAGCCTTGGCCCTTACGCGACCCGGACCAAGACCATCACCCTCAAGGATCTCATAAAAATGCACGGCCACCCATGCGACGGACTCGTGACCGCTGCGTGCGCATTGAGCCTGGGACTGAAGGAATTGTATCCCGACGGAGTGATTGACCGCACTGACACTGGCGGCATCTGCAACAATTCGCCCTGTTACGGCGACGTCGTGGAATATCTGACCGGCGCACGGATCAGGTTTGGCACCCAGAAAATCGATCCAACCCTGGGCAACGAATTTATCCTCTATCGCTTCTCCACCCGACAGGCGGTCAAAGTAGCCTTGAAGCCGGGCGTCTTTCCTAAGGAAGTTACAGCCCTCGAAGGGAAAATCCGACAAGGCTCATTCGATGTTGCCGACATGCGGCGCTGTCAATCCCTGCAATGGGCATACGCTCGCGACTTGATGTCGCGCCCTTTGAAAGAATCTTTTACAGTGGCGCCGCTTTCTGATTTTCAGTGGCAGGCCGACCCTTATCTTCATCAAACAAAGCGTGGCGACGTGGTCAACAAAAATATCCGCTGGACTGAGGATGTCCGTGGCAAGAAAGGAAATAACGAGAAATGAAAAAGATTCAGATACTCGGAACGGGATGTCCGAAGTGCAAGTTGCTGATGGCGAATGTGGAAGCAGCGGTCAAGGCGCTGGGCACTGAGGCGACCATCGAAAAGGTGGAAAAGATTCAGGACATCATGAAATTCGCCGTGATGACCACGCCGGCGCTGGTTGTAGACGGCCAGGTGAAAAGTGCGGGAAAGGTGTTGAGCGCGGACGACATCAAGAAGATGCTGGCGTAGGTTTATTTCACCAAGACGTCAAGGACAAATCTTAAGAGGCTGTTGAAAAAGTCGTTGCCGCCTGTAAATGTCATCCCGAGCGTAGTCGAGGGATCTCAAAAACGGCCCAAATCTGCGATTTGGAGATTCTTCGCTCCGCTCTGAATGACAAGAAAAGCAGTTTTTCAACAGCCTCTTAAGGGGAAACACAAGAAACGGAGAGATGACGAAATGACAAAAGCCAAACAAAACGCGGCCCAGAAACAGGTAACCTGTGCCTGCGAGACGGCTCCGAAACTGATTTTTCCGTGTTCCGGCAGCTCGGATGTCGGTGAACTGGCGGATCGGGCGGCACGGATGCTGACGAAAACCGGGGCCGGCAGGATGTACTGCCTGGCCGGAATCGGCGGACGGGTGTCCGGGATTATGGAAAGTACGAAGAGCGCGGCGAAGATACTGGTCATTGACGGGTGTCCGCACGATTGTGCGGGCAACACGTTGCGTCAGGCCGGGTTCAACAAGTTTGAGCACTTGCGGCTTTGTGACATAGGAATGGCGAAGGGACGATCTGAGGTCTGCGATGTGAGCATTCAAAAAGTTGTGGAAAAAGGTCGTGCAATATTGGAGGGATGAAGTGGCAAAGCGAGTATCCGTCCCCTGCATGCCATTGTAGCGGTTAAAACAAAAGGAGTTATTCGTGAAAAACATAAAAAACATAGCCATCGTCGTCGCGCTCATCGTGGTGGCGGCAGTAATCGTGATAGCAAAGAAGAACAAACAAACGTCGGCCGCTGTGCAAGACAAGACGCCAGTGGCCGCTCGTGTCGTCCCGGCGCTGGAGGCGGGCGCGGCCGCTCCGAATCCTGCAACGGCGGCTGAGAAGCTGCCGCGGCTGGTTGACCTTGGCGCCACCAAGTGCATTCCATGCAAAATGATGGCGCCGATCCTGGAGGGCCTGAAGAAGAATTATGCCGGGCAAATGGACGTGCAGTTCATTGACGTGTGGGAAAACCCGGATGCGGGGAAGCAATACGGGATCAACGTGATTCCGACACAGATCTTTTTTGACGCGGCAGGCAAAGAGCTGTTCCGGCATGAAGGATTCTTCGGCAAAGACGACATCCTGGCCAAGTGGAAAGAACTTGGAGTAGATCTGAAATAAGGGAAGGTTGCATATGGAACAACTATTCACGACGCTGTCGCACGCGGTTGAGGGCGCAGCTGGAATTGCGTTGAGCGCAGCCTTTATATGGGGCATTCTCAGCATCCTTCTCAGTCCATGCCACTTGGCTAGTATTCCCTTGATCGTCGGGTTCATCGATCAGCAGGGGCAGATAACCACGCGTCGGGCTTTTACAATCGCGTTTCTCTTTTCGGTCGGTATTCTGATTACGATCGCAGTGATCGGCGCTATCACTGCGACCACTGGGCGAATGATGGGTGACGTGGGGCGGTGGGGCAACTACGCTGTGGCTGCCATTTTCTTTGCCGCGGGGCTATACCTGCTCGACGTAATCCGCTTGCCTGTGCCCGGCGTGGCGCAGCCCGGCATTAAGCGCAAAGGCATGTTGGCGGCTTTCATCCTTGGATTGGTGTTCGGAATTGCCCTCGGCCCCTGCACCTTTGCTTACATGGCCCCCATGCTGGCGGTGACCTTCAATCTGGCGGCCACAAATCTGTCCTACGGAATTCTGTTGTTGCTGCTCTACGGCGTGGGACACTGTTCGGTTATCGTGCTGGCAGGCACGTTCACGGAAGTCGTCCAGCACTATCTGAACTGGAACGAGAAGTCAAAAGGCGCGGTAATCCTGAAGAAAGTATGCGGGGTGTTAGTGTTGCTGGGCGGATTGTATTTGATTTATACAGCACGATAAT
Source organism: Kiritimatiellia bacterium (assembly GCA_028701555.1). Classification (GTDB taxonomy): domain Bacteria; phylum Verrucomicrobiota; class Kiritimatiellia; order RFP12; family UBA1067; genus JAQVQN01. Next base: position 3,789 of record JAQVQN010000251.1, read on the forward strand.
GAAGGAAAAAAATGAAAGCACTGGTTGTAGTAGATGGCGGGATTTGCGGGTTTCAAACGCGCATTCATACGGAAAGCGACGACGTCCAGAATGTCACGTTCCGGATCGCGAGCGGTTGCGAGAAGGTGCGGGCGTTCGGGGATGCCTTGGCGGCCAAGGGTCCGGTGGATGGCTATGCCGAGATCGGCGCGGGCGCTGAGGGCGTCGTGCTGACGACCTCGAATGAAGTGCTCAAGGGATGTTGTGCCGGGTGCGCGGTGCATGCCGGCGCGTTCAAGGCCATGCAGGTGGCGGCCGGAGTGGCTTTGCCCAAGGATGTGACGCTCAAGATCACGGCGGAGTAACGATGGAGCCGGTTTACGTCTGCGCATGCTTCGATCATCGCTTGCTTTGCAAACGAAACCTCGCGCTATCCGCGGATAACGTGTCCGCCTTTTCTCTAACAATATTTTGCATTGACAGGAATGACATGTCTGCTATATTTCGCCATGTAACGAATTAAAGGAGGATCGCATGCGTGAAGTGATGGACGTGCTTAAGGCGCTGGCCGACGAGAACAGGGTGCGCCTGCTGTTTGCGCTCCGGGGCGGATAGCTGTGCGTTTGCCAGCT
>JAQVQN010000252.1:0-2223 GCA_028701555.1 Kiritimatiellia bacterium
GCATCAGGGCCTCGCAGGCCTTCAGCACTTTCTCCGGCTGGGTGTACATGTCCATGGTCAACCCCATGTACCCGCGCAGCTTGTCGCCGATTATATCGAAGGGTGCCTTTAAAATGCCGGCGATCGCGCCAGGCATGCCGCACTCAGAGCGCAGCCGCGCACAGTGCGGACCGAAGGCGTGAAAATATTGCGACATCGCCATCGCCGCCGAAACCAACGCCACGTTGTGCCGGAAGGTCACCGGCTCGCCTTCCGCCGCGATCTTGCGCGATGCGCGCGGCAGCCACACTTCGTAAAGGAACGCGGTCGGATCGTCGATCAGCCGGTCGTACTCGTCTTCGCGCATGAAAGCTGCGTCTTCCGGCGGCTCGCGATACTGGAACCCGCAGTCAGGCGGCACATCCACCCCCGGCACGCCGTAATATCTGACGCTCGCGGCGTCGGTGATGCCCGTCCAGACGTAGACCATGCTGGCGGGCACCGCGTCCCAGTCGTAATCCTTGCAGCAGCGCACCATCGCCTCAAAGGCGTCAGGATAGTGCTGCGTCAACTGCTGACACGTATACCCCGCGTGCCGCCCCGTGAACTCGGCCGCGAACGGCCGCACCGGCACCCGGTCGGGCTTCTTGTTGTTCAACGCCGTGACGAACCGCCGCAGCCGCGCCTGATACAAATCCTCCGTCGACTTGCTCATTTTCCCGCCCTACGCTTTCCTGCCGTCCATAACTTGAGCGTTGAGTGTTTTCTTGAACTCTTCCCTCTTAACTCTCAACTCCTAATTCCTAATTCCTAACTCCTCAGCCCCTCCAGCCGCGCGTCGAAGCTCTCTGTGTCGCGCAGTGTCTCTTCCCACGTCACAAGCTTGCCGGTGTAGGCAGCCTTGCGCCCCATGATGGTGACGAGATTGCTCTGCACACTGGGCGCCACTGTGAGGTTGCTGAAATCGCCTTGCTGGATCGCCGCGCTGAACGCATCGATGTTCGCTAGCGCGCCTTCATGGTAGATTTGGCTGGTCGAACCGCCGCGGTAAAAATTCTCGCCGCGGATCATCACGTTGCCGCCGTAAGCGGTTTCCAGCACACCCTTGGTTCCGAACATCCGGCACACGATCCCCTCCGGCTGTGTGCCGTGACCGTCGAACTGCCGCGAGCTGAAGGTCACGCCCACATTGTTCGGATATTGAAAATGCAATGTGAAGTAGTCACGGCAATCGCCCACGTCGATCCGCACCTTGCGCCCGCATGTTCCGAAAGCGTGCAAGGGCGGCTTGTTGTTGACCCAGCTCATCACGTCTATGGCGTGAATGTTCTGCTCGGTGATGATGTCGCCAGATAGGGCGGTGTCCAGCAGCCAGTTGCGCAGACGCGCCTCCGGCGTCCCGGCCTTGTCTTTGACTTCGGCACGCCCGCAATGGTAATAGGCCTCGCCAAAGGCCATATCGCCGATCGCGCCTTCATGCACGCGGCGCACGGCAGTCTGGTAAAAAGGATGCATGCGGGTCTGGAAATCCACCAGAAAACAGCGCTTGATGCCCGTCGCTTTCTTCGCGCTCGCCTCAATCGACTGACATCCCGGCACATCCACAGCCACGGGTTTTGCCAGATAGACATGACACCCCGCGTCAACTGCCGCCGCGGCCTGTTCAGGATGGAAATAAGAAGGGGTGATGATGGCCACGGCGTCCGGCTTCGTGTCGAGCAGACGCTTGTAACCGTCGAGGCCGATGAAACGCCTGTCTTGAGGCACATTGAATTTGTCGCCTGCCTTGTCGACGCAGTCCTGGAAATAGTCCGCCACCGCGCTGATCTCGTACCCGCCGTGATTCTGGAAACGGTCGCCAAGCCATATGCCGCGTCCGCCGCAGCCGATGATCCCTAACTTGATCTTTTTGCCGTCCGGCTCTGCCGCCTGCTGGGCGCGCGCCCGGCTGGCCATGAACGCGAGTCCCGCCGTCCCGGCCGCAGCCACAAAATCCCGGCGTGAATACCCCGCCTGTTTCTTCGCACTCATGTTGTCCTCCGTTTGCCGCTTATCCTTCACAAAACATCGGCGTGTGTATGTGGGCCAGCACTCACGCACTCACTTACGCACCCACTCACTCACCCAACCGCGCCAAGGCTTTGCTGGCCGCTTCCGGATGGCTTTTGGCCAGAGCTTCGGCCATGCGCCTGACCGCCACCGCAGCCTCTTCCCGTACCCCGGGCAGATCGAGCAGCGCGACTG
>JAQVQN010000252.1:2323-4376 GCA_028701555.1 Kiritimatiellia bacterium
CACTCACCCAACCGCGCCAAGGCTTTGCTGGCCGCTTCCGGATGGCTTTTGGCCAGAGCTTCGGCCATGCGCCTGACCGCCACCGCAGCCTCTTCCCGTACCCCGGGCAGATCGAGCAGCGCGACTGCCATGCCCAGCGCATCCGGATGTGCGACACCGGCCAATGCTCCAAGGATCAGCTTGCGCTCGTCGTCGGTGCGCGCCCCATCCAGCAAGGCTCGGTACCGGCCTAGCAGTTCCGCGTTCGGTGCCGAACCGGCCTCGCTCGCCATCCGCACCATGCCGCGCAAGGCCAGCGACCGCCGCGCTCCCTCGGAGTTAACATAGATGCCTTGCAACGTCTCCCATGCCCCGCTGCCGCGCCACGCGGCCAAGGTGCGCAACGCCGACGCCTGACGTTTCCCTTCGCCTTCAGTTGCGGAATGACTCACGGCTGCCAAAGAAACGGCGTCGCCAGCGTCAGCCACGCGCGTCAGCGCCTGTGAGGCCTCGCGCGCGATTTCACGATCCTCGCCACAGGCGTGATCCAGCAGCAGGTTTACCGCCGCGCCGCCGCCGCGCCGCGCCAGAACCGGGAACAGCCGAACCTTCAATCGAGTTTCGGAGGCACCGAAAAACTCTATAAGATTCCGGTCTGTGGCGTCGCCGCCGCTCAGTGACGACATGGCCTGTTGGACTCCCGTTACCTCATCAGGATTTTCGGCCGCTGCCAGCGCACCCGCCAACAGGTTGACAGCCTCTGCGCCGCCGGTCTTGCCGATCACTTTGACCGCCGCCAGACGCACCTCCGCCGCCTCTGCCCGCACCTGTTTTTTGATCGCCTCAAGCGCGGCCTTGTCATTGCGGACAGCCAAAGCCCCGACCAGCATCACTTGTCGTGTTGCAGAAAGTTTTTTAAAACGCTTTCCGAACTTTTTTGAGACACTCTTGCCGGGTAGCGTGGCGACGCGCGCTATGGCCACGGCTGCCAGCAAATCGTCTATCTTCTTGTCGTCCAGCAGGCGCGCGATACGCCGCTCTCCGCCATCCTTGTCGCTCGCCAGCAGAAGCTCCAAAGCTCCTCGCCGGATGTGCGCCGGGAATGAATTGTCCAGCAAAGGCTCGCACAGCTCCGGAAGTTCCTTGGCCGCGCCTGCGGCGAGCCGGTGGTGCGCGGCACCCAGCAAGGCTGCCGCGATTTCCGCCGACACGCCTTCAGGCCCGCTCGCCAGAGCGGTCAGCTCATCCAGCGCGGACCGGTCTGGGATGGTGGCCAGCGCCCGCACCGCCGCTGCGGCCTCCTCCGTGTCCGCGCCGCGCGCCAGCGCGGCCAGCGGCGGCACCGAGGCAGCCTCGGCGCGTCGCCCCAGCGTATCGATGATCTGCACCCGCGCGAGTCCTTGCGATGCAGGCAAAGCGGTGCGCAGAGCGTCCCCGGCTTTGCCGGACGCGATTCGACCTAAGGCGAAACATGCCAGTCCTGCGGTTTCAGCGCTATCGAGCATGCCTGCGAGTGCCTCCACGGCGTTATCGCCGCCGATTACCGCCAGATTCAGCGCGGCAAACCGCCGTGCCTCGAAGGTCGAGTCGTTTCCAAGGAGCCGGATCAGCCCGCGCTCCAATTCATTACGCAGTGCTTGATCCAGATCCGGTCTGTTGATCAGGCCTTCGAGCGTGCGCAGCGCAACCTCTTCAGACCCCGACTCGTAACGGGTCATGTGAGCGAACAGGTCGGCCACATCCGGCTTATCCGCAGCCCGCAACGGCACCACACCGGCCAGCAATGTAAAAACCGACAAAATAAAGATTCTATTCATGACAAAAAACCTTTCATACGCTCCACGGCGCGCGCGGTTCGCGGTAAATCATGCGGTTGGCCTCGGCACTGTCGAAACACTCTTTCGACGGATCCCACTTCAGCTTGCGGTTCAGGCGCGCGCTGATTGTCATGGCTCCCACGATGCTTTGGGCGCGGTGGGCGACCTCCGGATTGCAGAGGGTAGGGCGGCGCGTACGGATCGATTCCAGAAAATCCGTGATATGATCGCTGGCGTCGCTCCAAGCCAGTCCGCCG
>JAQVQN010000253.1 GCA_028701555.1 Kiritimatiellia bacterium
GTGCCTGGTTTCTTTAGCAGGGAGTATTCTATGGAAGAGCAAGTTGAGAAGGTTGAAGTATGTAACGAACATCCGTTGGTGCGGGGTCTGGGGTGGCTGGCGACGGCAGTGTGTCTTTTGTGGGTAGGGTGGATGGCGCGCGGGTTTATGCCGCAGCGGGATGCGGGAGGCATGCCGCCAGAGGTTATGGCCATGATGAAGCCGGGCGGGGCGCCGATGGTGGTTGTCAAAGAGGTTGAGGAAGGTGCGGTCAATACGCCATACGAATATATCGGAATTGTCGAGCCAGTGCAGGATGTGGAGCTGCGTGCGCAGATCGAGGGATATGTCTTGGCGGTGCATTTCAGTGAGGGAGCGGTTGTGAAGCAGGGTGATTTACTGTTCACGATCGACCCCGAGCGGTATCAAGCTCGGGTGGATTTGCGCAAGGCAGAAATTGTGCAGACCGAGGCGGAGCTAGAGCGGGCCGAGAGTTATCTCAAGCGGCTGGAGTCGTCTGACGTGCGCGCCATTACGCAGAACGATTTTGACAAGGCGCGAGCCGACGTGGCACAGGGGCGCGCGGCTGTGATGCAGGCCAAGGCCAATCTGGCTTTAGCGGAGATAGACCTCAAAGACACGAGCATTATTGCCCCGATTGCTGGCCGTGTTGGACGCACGGTTGCAAATGTCGGTGATTATGTTTCGCCTGCTTTGGGCACACTGGTGCGCATTGTTCAGACAGACCCGATCCGGGTGGCTTTTTCCGTGACTGACAAGGATTTTCTGAAGATGCGTGAGAACATAGCCGACGGCGACATCAGCAAAGCATTGCGTATACGTCTGCGCCTGCCGACCGGCACGGTGCCGGACATCATGGGTGAGCGTGACTTCGAAGACAATGTGATGTCTGCCGACACGGCAACGATGCTGGTGCGGGCGCGGTTCAGCAACAAGCAGGGTTTTTTGATTCCCAACGGGTACGTCACGGTTTTGGTTGATCTTGCAGAGCCCGCCAGAAGCGCGGTGTTGCCGCAGCAGGCCTTGGTTACAGACCGTGAGGGAAACTTTGTTTACGTGATTGACGGAGATGGAAAGGCCACGACACGCAGGGTAACGGCCGGTGCGATGGGGGACGGAATAGTGGCTGTCACAGGCGTGGCGCTTGGCGAGAAGGTAGTGGTACAGGGGGTGCAGAAGGTGGTGCCGGGGCAGCCGATCCAGCCGGTTGACGATTATCGTGACAAGGCAGGGGAGGCCGTGAAAAAATGATTTCAGATGTATTCATACGGCGGCCGCGTTTCGCCATGGTCATATCGATCGTGTTGACCCTGATGGGCATTCTGGCCGTCAGGACATTGCCGATCACGCAATATCCGCAAGTGACACCCCCGCAGGTGATGTTGCGTGCGCGCTATCCGGGTGCCAACGCGCGCGATCTTGCCAATTCCGTCGCGATACCGATCGAAGAAGAGGTTAACGGCGTTGACGACATGCTGTACATGTCCTCTGATTGCGACGATTCCGGGAACTATGTGCTGACTGTGACTTTTGAGATCGGGACCAATCTGGATCTTGACATGGTTAAAGTACAAAACCGGGTGCAACAGGCCATACCCAAACTGCCGAAGGAGGTCACGGAGCAGGGAATATCAGTATTCACGCGTTCTTCAGACATATTGGGCTTCCTGACATTGCGTTCGCCCAAAGGAAGTTTCGGACGGGTCGAGTTGGCAGATTATGCCCACAGTTATGTTAAAACCACTTTGACCCGCATTGCCGGGGTGGGTGAGGTCACGGTTTACGGGCCCAAGTACAGCATGCGGGTGTGGTTGGACGCGGAGCGTTTGGCAGCTTTGGGCATGGGGGCGGACGATGTGATACAAGCTATCGGCAGCCAGAATCTGCAGGCTGCCTTGGGCACGGTCGGCACTGCACCCAACAGCGGCAAGGTCATGCAGTCCTTCACGCTTCAGACGCAGGGACGTTTGAACGATCCTGCGGAGTTCGAGAAGATTGTTGTGCGCACCGACGAGCAAGGCGGTGTTGTGCTGCTCAAGGATGTGGCCAGAGCGGAGCTGGGTGAGAGCAATTACGGTTTCAGCGGCTTTTTCAATAACGAAGACTCGGTTGCTATGGTCGTGGCGCAAAAGCCCGGCAGTAACGCTATCGAGGCCATGGACGCGGTGGAAAGTGAGATGGCGCGGCTGCAGAGTCGCATGCCGAATGACATGGAGCTGGCGACAGCTTACGACGCGACCAGATTTGTGCGTTCAAGCATTAAAGAGATTGTCACCACATTGGTACTGACGTTTTTTCTGGTAGTTTTCGTTTGCTACCTCTTTTTGCAAGACTGGCGGGCCACGCTGGTTCCGACCTTGACAATCCCGGTTTCGATTTTCGCCACCTTTGCGGTTTTGAAGGCGCTGGGATACAGCATTAATACTTTGACGCTTTTCGGATTGGTTCTAGCGATCGGCTCGATCGTGGATGACGCGATCGTTGTGGTCGAGCGTGTGCAGTATCTGATGGAAACTCAGGGGATGGGGCGACAGGAAGCCACCTACAAAACAATGCGTGAGGTCACCGGAGCGGTTATAGCCACAACACTGGTGCTGTTGGCGATTTTCGTGCCGATAGGCTTTATTCCAGGCATCACTGGCAAGGTTTACCAGCAGTTCGCCGTCACGATGTCGATCGCGATTTGTTTTTCTACGTTGAACGCATTGACGCTGAGTCCGGCGATTTGCGCGACGGTGCTGGGCATCCCTAAACCGCATCGCAGGGGCCCTTTGGGTTGGTTCAACGCAGTGCTGCACAGCAGCCGTCGTGGTTACGTGTCGATTGCCGTTTTTCTGGCTCGGCGCATCGGTTTAACGTTTCTGCTGTTGCTGGGAACGATCATGCTGTCATTCCAGCTTTTGAAGCTTATACCCACATCGTTCTTGCCCGAAGAGGATCAAGGCGTAATTTTCACCGACGTGCGGTTGCCGGAAGGTGCGGTTAAAAGCCGCACAGAAGAGGTTGTTAAAGCGATAACCCGCGCTACCAAAGAGATTGAGGGAGTCCATTTTGTCAACAGCATTGTCGGCTTCAGCATGATAGGAGGGCGTGCCGAGAACGTTGGTTTCGTGATAACCGGTCTGAAGCATTGGGATGAACGAAAAAAAGCTGGCATGCAAGCCGCCGCGATCATGAACGAGATGCGACAGCGTTGCGCAGGCATCACCGGTGCCGAGTTGAACTTCTTCATGCCTCCGTCCATTCCGGGACTAGGCGCAAACTCCGGACTGGATATACGTTTACAATCCATGATCGAGAATGACCCGGCCAGGCTGGAGGAGGTGATGCAGGCTTTCTTGGGTGAGATCAACAAAATCCCCGGAATCATGTTCGCTTTCAGCGGTTACACGGCAAAGACGCCCTCTGTGCACGTGGCGGTTGACAGGTTAAAGAGCGAGATGCTGGATGTGCCGGTCTCTTCAGTTTTCGCGACTTTGCAGAATTATCTGGGTTCGCGCTATGTCAATGACATCAATTTGGGCACACAGGTGAACCAGGTCATTGTGCAGGCCGAATGGGAGGCGCGTAGCAACCCGGAAGACGCTTTGCGCCTGTATGTCAAGAGCGACCGCGGTGCTCTAGTTCCCATGGGCAGTCTAGTTTCCATAGCTAAACAGTTGGGTACGCGACTCTACACGCGATATAACCTTTTTCCGAGCGCGGGCATTGTTGCGCAACTGCTGCCGGGGGCTAGCAGCGGTCAGGTTATGAGCCGTATTTCCGAGTTGTCCAAAGAGGTGCTGCCGAAAGATTTTGCGCTGGAATGGTCGGGGTTGAGCTATCAGGAGCAGCGGGCTTCAGGACAGACAGTGCTACTGATGATCGCGGCTCTGGTATTCGGTTATTTGTTTCTGGTGGCTCAATATGAGAGCTGGACGATCCCGCTACCGGTTATGTTCTCGATCTTTGTGGCCATGGTTGGTGCGTTGTTCGGCTTAGGGCTGGCGCGCATGCCACTTAGCATATACGCGCAACTTGGGTTGATACTGTTGATCGCGCTGGCCAGCAAAAACGCGATCCTGATAGTGGAGTTTTCAAAAACCAAGCGGGAAGAGGGTGAGTCGATCGTGGAATCTGCGGCAGACGGTGCCGGGCAACGCTATAGGGCGGTGCTGATGACGGCTTTCACCTTTATTCTTGGGGTGTTGCCTATGGTTTTTGCCAGCGGCGCCGGGGCTGCCAGCCGACGGTCGATTGGCGTGACGACCATGTCCGGAATGTTGGCGGCGACATTCTTGGGGATTGTGCTGGTGCCGGGGCTTTTCGCGCTGTTCCAGACTATCCGAGAGAAAGGCGCGGCTTTGCGTAAGAGAAAGGGCGGAGGGTT
>JAQVQN010000254.1 GCA_028701555.1 Kiritimatiellia bacterium
CCCGACACGGAAAACAACGCAGGGGGTCCTCAGTATGGCAAGTTACTAAAGTTTGGATGTACACGAACAAGAAACCGTTGTAATCTGTTTAACATTCATTGGGGGTTTTATTCGGGATAAGATTATGACGAGACGCGGAATATGGGGGCGCGTCGGAGTCGGGTGTGTGTATACGTGTCTGCTGTCAGGGTGCCTGACGCATGAGGCGCTTTATAACGACCTGGCGACAACGCGGGACGAGGCCTACGAATCCTGGCTGCGCATACGGGAGAGCGGGGATATCCCGATCCCGGCCGAGAATATGACGCTGGACGAGGCGGTGCGGGTCGCTCTGCTGTACAACAAATCTCTGCAGGCCAAGATCCAAGAGCGCGAAATCGCGCGCGGACAACTGCTGTCGGCGCACCGGCTGGCTTTGCCGCGTCTCGACGCGGCTGCCTCCACCGCATACGGTACGCGCGAAGAGGACAACGCTAGGCTGGTCTTGCGGCAGCCGCTGTTCCGCGGCGGCGGCGCGACCGCCGGGCTGCGCGCGGCCAAGCTCTATGCCTTCTGGTCTGACGAGGGCGTACGCCTGACGGTGCAGAATGTGATCCGGCAGGTGACCTTCGACTATTACTCCGCCCAGCTGGCCGACAACCTCTGTCAGGTCAACCGCGACGCCGTGATCTCGGCCGAGGCGCACCTGAACGACGTGCGGGTCAAGCGCGTCAACGGTGTGGCGTCCAAATACGACGAGCTGCGGGCTCAGGTAGACGTGGCCAACTTCCGGGCCGAGATGATTCGGCAGGAAAACAACCTCGTGTTGGCCAAGACCGGCCTGCTGCGCACTTTGGGCACAGCGACCGACGCGTCAATCCGGCTTGCCGATCAGTTGCGCCATGAACCCGTAGCCGTGACTCTGGAGCAGGCGGTGGAGAGCGCCTACGCCAACCGACCGGATCTTTACATGGCCGAGCTGAACATCCGGATGCAGCGTGAGAAAATAAAAGCACTGCGCGGTACCTACTTGCCGGAGGTAGATCTGGCATTGCAGGCCGTAAGCGACCGCGATCGCGAAGGCGAAAACCGTTGGTCCGGCAGCCAGCGCGCTGCCATCGAGCTAAACTGGGCGATCTTTGACGGACTGGGCCGTGAGGGCGAAATCATTGCGGCCAAAGCTTTGCTGAAGCAGCGTGAGATCGAGCTTAAGGGCGTGGAAGAGGATGTGTTTCTAGATGTGCGGCAGGCCTTGCTGAATTTAGCCAACGCCGAGGAGTATGTGGAGTCGCAGCGGCTTAACCTGCAACACGCGGAAGAGGGCCTGCGTCTTGCGATGACCGGCTACCGCGAGGGTGTCAATACCGAGGTCGAGGTGGTGGACGCGCGTTCAGCTCTGACTGAAGCGCGCGGAAATTATTACAGGGCGCTGTATGACCACAGCGTTGCGCGGCTCTCTCTCGCGCACGCTACGGGGGTTTTGGGAAAGAATCTGGAGGAATGATGAAACTTGTAATTAAAGCCGCCTTTTATTTGCTAATGGCAGCGGCCATCGCTTTCGGGGCTTGGCGGGCCTACCTGCTGGCTGATAAAAAAGCGAACCCGCCCGCTGAAAAGAAGGGGCGTGCCGCGCTGCCGGTCAGGGTTGACATTGTGCGCACAGGCTGCGTCACCAATGCGATCAAGCTGACCGGTTCGCTGGAGGCTGTGCGCACAGTGGATGTCATGCCGAAAATATCCGGCCGTCTGGAGCGTCTGGCTCTGGACGACGGCACCCAGGTATGGGAGGGGCTGGCAGTATCCAACGGTCAGGTGATAGCGGTGCTCGATCACCGCGACATCAAGGCACGCTTAGCCGAGGCCAACGCTGCGGTAAAGACTGCGCGGGCGGCACTGGATACAGCGAAGGTGGTTCTGAAAGACCGCGACCGAGAGCGCAAGCGCATGGAGAAGCTTTTCGCAGAAGGCTCCACCACCGAGCAGCAGCGCGATCTGGCCGGCACGGCGTTCGAGCAGGCCGTAACCGGACTGGCGCAATCTGAAGCGCAACTGGTGCAGTCGCTGGCCGCTGCGGAGGTGATTGCGGTGAACCTGTCAGAGGCATTTATCAGGGCACCGATGGACGGCGTGGTCAGTGCCAAATACGCAGATCCCGGAGCTATGGTCAACGCGACCTCTCGCATCGTTCGAATCATACCGATGGACGAGCTGAAGTTTTTGATCGCTATTCCCGGTCCTTATTTGCGACATCTGGTCGAGGGGGTTACGGAAGTGGTGCTGATGTCCGATGCCTTGCCGGGGCAAAGCTTTTCGGGGGTGATAGCGCGAATACACCCTGCGGTTGATCCGGTCACGCGCACAGCCACGCTGGAGGTGCGCATTGCTAACAAATGCGGGCAGACCGGCGGTTGGTTGCTAAGGCCGGGGCTCTATGCGGAGGGACGCATCATACTGGAGGTCAAGCGCGACGTGGTGACCCTGCCGGCGGACGTGGCGTTGCGGCGCGGCGAGAGGTTTCTGGCTTTTGTTGTCAAGAACGGCCGCGCTGCGACACGCGAGCTGACCGTCGGAGCCCGTGACGGCAACTTATTAGAGATACGCGATGGTCTAAGGGCTGGAGAGCATGTAGTGGTGATGGGGCAGCACCTTTTGGCCGACGGGAGCGAGGTGCTTTTGGCAGATGGTGATGAGGATGGTCGGAAGGAATAGCGAATGCGACTGCCTGAACTAGGTGTAAAGCGGCCTATATTCACTTTAATGGTATTTATTGCCATCCTTGTGCTAGGCGGCGTATCGCTGATGCGACTGCCAGTTGATCTCTTTCCGGAGATTGAGATCCCTTCGGTCACGGTGATCACGCAGTGGCCGGGAGCGAGCGTGGAGGATGTCGAGGGCCGGGTTACGCGCGTGATAGAAAACCAGCTCAGTATCGTCAATAATCTCGACGAAGTCAGCAGCCTGACGCGCGAAGGCGTTTCCGCGATCACCAGCATGTTCGACTGGGGCACTAATCTGGAAGAGGCCTCGAATGACATCCGCGACCGAGTCAGCGTGGCGCGGCGTTATCTGCCGGATGATATCGAAGAGCCGATCATCTATAAATTCAACAGCTCGGCCATGCCAATCTTGGTCTTCGCCGCCACTGCGCGTGAGTCATGGGAGAAGTTGTACGACATGGTCGAGGATGATTTGGGTGACGCGCTTAAGCGTTTGCCTGGTGTCGGAGCGGTGAACGTATACGGCGGGCTGCACCGGCAGATCAACATCGACATCGATCCGGTTAAGCTGGCGGGATACGGTCTGAACCTTGAAGATATCGAGGCTACCATCGCCAACGAGAACCTAACGCTGCCGGCCGGCACGATCAAGACCGGTTCAATAGAGTACACCGTGCGCGTGCCCGGCGAGTATGAGGATCCCGACTCTGTGCGTGATATCGTAGTCAAGCGTAACGGTGGCGCCGCCGCGATATATCTGCGCGACGTTGCAGAGGTTTATGACGGTTTCGAGGAGCCCACCCGGCTGTCCGGCTCCAACGGCAGGCAGAGCGTGATTTTCGTGGTACAGAAGCGTTCTGGCGCCAATACCATGAGCGTCTGCCGGGCGGTGCGGGCGGAGGTGGAGGCGTATCTGGACTTCCTGCCGCGGGATGTTGAGATCGTGAACGTGATGGACTCCAGTGACTTCATCCGCAATTCGCTGCGAAACGTGAGCAAGACCCTGCTCTGGGGCGGGATCTTTGTGTCACTGATGACTTTTCTTTTCCTGCGCACCGTGCGCGCCTCGCTGGTGATCGTGCTGACCATACCATGCTCCCTGATCATCGCCTTTTTCTTCATGTATTTGCGGGGCTGGACGATTAACATCATCTCGCTGTCTTCGCTGGCCGTGGCGGTCGGCATGGTGGTGGATGCCACGGTGGTGGTGTTGGAAAATATCGACAGGTTGATGCGCCGCGGGATAGCGCGTACCGAGGCGGCCATCCTGGGTGCCGGCGAGATGACGCTCGCCATTACGGCCAGCACGTTGACCACGGTGGCCGTGTTTGTGCCGCTGGTGTTCGTCTCCGGCATGTCGGGGATTTTCTTCGGCCAGCTTGGCGGCATCATCACCGTGACGCTGGCGGCGAGCCTGTTGTGTGCTTTGATGTTAACGCCGATGCTGGCTTCTAAGCTGCTGCGCGAGAACCGAGGAGAGGTTGGAGGTGGCTGGGTGGGACGCATCTCATACCGGTGGAGTGAAGCCATGTTTGAACGCGTGGAAAACGCGTATGGGAGAGTGCTGAGTTTGGGTCTGCGGCATCGGGGGACAGTGTGTCTGGCGGCGTTTGCGACACTCTGCTTTTCGCTGGCGCTTTTCCCGCTGATCGGATCGGAG
>JAQVQN010000255.1 GCA_028701555.1 Kiritimatiellia bacterium
GTCCGGCGACGCCTTTCAGCTGCAGCAAGTTTTTTACGAGGTCATTCATTGGCTCTGTCAGCGCAATGCATCCTGCGGCGGCCTGAGCGTCGGCGGCATGGAACTGTCCCTGACCGAAAAGGAACTGGGCATGATCCGTCTGGAAGGCCAGGGCGGCGTCTTTTCCATCGTCAGCATTGTCCCGGGCGACGAAAGCGACATCAGTCTTGGCGACTACCAGTCCGCAGCCGAAATCCTCGGTCAGCACAGCGATGCAAGCCTGCCGCTATTGCGTTTCATGTATTGGCTGGGCGTGATGCACCTCCATGGCGGCAACCTGCTGGTGAATCAGAACGGCCCCGATCATGGCGTCATGTTCCTCTTCCCGGAAATCGAAAATGGCGAAGGCGAAATCGGTGGCATCAAAAGCTGCGGACACGGCGAGACCATCCTGCTGGTAGACGACGAAGAGATGATCTGGGACGTCATCAGCGATATGCTCGACACCCTCGGCTACAAAATCATTCTGGCTGAAAATGGGCGCGAAGCAGTTGAAATTTACCAGAACAACCCCGGAGAAATCGACCTGATTCTGCTGGATATGATCATGCCGGAAATGAACGCCCGGGAAGCATTTTTCCTACTGAAGAAAATTGATCCTGAGGTGAAAGTACTGTTGTCCAGCGGCTACGTCTCCGAGGAAGATGCCCAGGATGTACTTAACGCCGGCGCTCAGGGCTTTCTGCGCAAGCCCTACCGCATGGCCGACCTGGCCAGTAAAATCCGCGGCATCCTGGACGAAACGGCCAAGTCATGACCGGAAAGCACAATAACACCCCACCTACTGGCCAAACACCCGATTCTTCGGTAGCGAAAACAACACATCATAAGCCCGCTGCGCCGCCAAGGCCCGCCGCCCCACCAAGGCCCCCAGCGCCACCAAGGCCGGCAGCGCCACCAAGGCCGGCAGCGCCACCAAGGCCGGCAGCGCCGCCAAGGCCGGCAGCGCCGCCAAGGCCCGCTGCGCCACCAAGGCCCGCTGCGCCACCAAGGCCCGCTGCGCCACCAAGGCCCGCTGCGCCACCAAGGCCCGCTGCGCCGCCCGTTCCTATTGCCGCGCCAGCGCCGTCCGGGAGTGGTGGCATGCGCCTGGCGAAAGTCTTGGCCAATGCCGGGATTGCCTCGCGCCGCCGTTGCGAAGAACTCATCGCCGAGGGGCGCGTGACGGTCAATGGCAAGCCAGTTTTGACACCGGCTTGTGTGGTCGATCCCGACCGCGATGCCGTGCGCTTTGAAGGTCGTCCCGTGCAGATGCAAAAGAAGGTCTGCCTGGCACTCCATAAGCCGGCGGGATACACCTGCTCGGCACAGGACGATCACGCCGAACGCCTTGTCTACGAACTTGTACCAGAGCGTTTTGGTCGCATTTACAGTGTTGGCAGATTGGACCGGGATAGCGAAGGCTTGCTTATTCTGACCAATGACGGCGACCTCGCCCATCGCCTCACCCACCCATCCCATGAAGTGACAAAACGCTACATCGCTGAATGCACCGGCGCTTTTCACCCGGACATGATCAAGCTCTTCCTCGACGGCTGCGTCGACGAGGGCGAATTCCTCCAGGCGCGAGCGGTGAGCGTCAAACAGCAGACGCCGACGCAGGTCACTCTCGCCATTGTCCTCACCGAGGGCAAAAAACGCGAAGTGCGCCGACTCTGCCGCCAGGCCGGTCTGGACGTCGTCCGCCTCATCCGCACCGGCTTTGCCACCCTGGAACTTGGCACGCTCCCCCCAGGTCAGTGGCGCGAACTCAGCGCCGCGGAAATGGACGCTCTTTGGACAATCGCCCGGAAGCCGTCTGGCGAAGCCCGCTGAACGCAGTTTACTCAACTTGAAAGGACGACGACGACATGTTGGTGATTCCCTTTGCGATGACTTCGGCTTCTTTGGCGAATACCTCTGCTGCGGTTGCTTCGACTGCGGCGGAACTGACCAAGGTCGGCTTGGTTCAGGATCTGGCGGCGGTCATGCTGGCGGCTGGTCTGGTGGCGGCTTTTTTTCACTATCTGGGCTGGCCAAAAGTCATTGGCTACATTAGCGCCGGCGTGCTCATGGGCCTGCCACCGCTCAAGCAGTTCATGATCAGCAATGAGGCCAGCGTCAACGTGTTGGCAAGCCTTGGCATTATCTTTTTGATGTTCACCCTCGGCTTGGAACTTAATATCCGCCGGCTGCGCAAGATAGGCACGACCGTTTTTCCCACTGCCGTCTTTGACATGACCATAATGATCCTGGTCGGCTACGCCATCGGCCGCCACGTCTTTGGCTGGTCGTGGCTGCCCAGTTTGGTGCTCGGCGTCATGATCTGTGATTCGTCCACCACGCTGCTGGCAAAAAGCTTGGAAGAAATGGGCTGCTCGCGCGCCAAGTTCGCCATGGTCATTTTTGGCACCACCATCACCGAAGATGTCATGACCATCGGGGTGATGGCCATACTCACCGGGCTCTTCCTGACTGGCCAGTTTCAGGCCATGGAATTGGCTCGCCAGCTCGGCTACCTCAGTCTCTTCCTCGTGGGCGTGATGGTCTTTGGCATTCTCCTGCTGCCACGGTTTCTCGACCGCCTAAGTCGCCTCAAGGACGACGAGACGCTGCAACTCATCGTCCTCGGCATCTGCTTCGGCATCTCTTTCGTGGCTGAAAAGCTTAATTTCAGCCTGGCGCTAGGGGCCTTCCTGGTCGGCGCGGTGATCTCTGAATCAAAAGTCCTCAAGCGCGTGCACGAACACAGTGGCGTGCTGCGCAGTATGTTCAGCGCGGTCTTTTTCGTTACTGTCGGGTTGCTGGTTGATCTCGGGCAGATGTGGGACAACGCCTGGCAAATCCTCCTGCTGGTGCTGCTGGTGCTGGTCTGCAAGACACTCAACTGCTTTCTCGGCGCGCTGATCAGCGGCCAGACCTTTCGCGAATCGCTGCTGATTGGCGTTGGCCTGGCTCAGCTGGGCGACTTTTCCTATCTTGTGGCCCTATTGGCCATCGATCTTGCCGCCGGCGGCGAGCCCTACCACCAGCTTTATCAGCTGGCTGTCGGCGTTTCCATCGTCACCACGCTGCTCAACCCATTTCTGCTGAAAAAAACCATGGCCGCCAGCGATGCGCTGCAGCGGTCTCTACCGCCGACCTGGCAGGTGGTATTGGGCAACTACCATTCCTGGGTGAACCGCACCAGGCACCAGGTCGCCGGAAGCCGTGAACGCGGCGTGCTGCTCAGACATGGCTTGTTCCTGCTCATTGACATCATGCTCATCGCCGTCATCTTCTGGATCGCGGCGTTCTTCAAGGAACAGGACGCCTGGTGGGCCATCTTTCCCGATTTTGTCCGCGGCGAGCTGAAAAATTACCTGCTGTGGCTGGCATCGTGCGGCTTATGTTTTCCCATTGCGGTCAGTGCTTTTCTGCACGGGCGCAAAGCCGCCGATGACCTGGCGGCGGTAACCGTACCAGCGTTTCTGGATGAACGCTGGGCTGGCCCTCTCCGCCGTTTCACCCGCGGCGGCGTGATGATCTTCTGCGCGGCGTTCGTGGCTTTGGAACTGGGCGTGCTGAGCGTGACTGTCCTGGGGCTGGCGCCACTGGGCTGGCTGGTTATGATCCTGTTTTACATCGTTGCCTGTCTCTTCACCTGGACAAAGGTAAAAAGACTCGCTCTGGAAGGCCAATCCGCCCTCAAGGCCGTGCTCGAAGGTGATGAGATCGTGACCGATCTTGCCGCCGCTTCACCTGTCGCCGCCCCGAGCTGGTCACTGTTGCTGCCGAAACAAGCTGCAGCCATTGGCATGACTCTGGCGCAGCTGCATCTGCGCCATCGCACGGGTGCAACCATCACGGGCATCGTCCGGGAAAATCAGGACAACATCGACTATCCGGGCCCCGATACCGTCCTCCGCGCGGGGGACACGCTGACTCTTCGCGGCACGGAAAAACAATACCAGGTTGCCCGGGACTTTCTCTCGCAGTCAGAGATCGAGGAGCATACCGTGCCAGTCCTCTCGCAAATCATCGATCTTCATGTGGAAGCCATAACCATCCCCAAAGAATCGCCCTACACGCAGAAGAAACTGGCCGAGGTGCGCTTGCGCAACCAAACCGGCGTTACCGTCGTGCGCATAGAACGGCAGGGACAGGCACTACCCGGGCCGCCCGGACCCGATGATCGCGTCTGCGCCGATGATCGACTCTTCGTCCTTGGCTCAACAGAACAAATTGAAGCAGCAAAAACATTCTTCCTCACACCAAAAACGGACTTTTAACTAATCTGAATTTGCTGTGGACGCAGCCGGGACATGCCCCGCAACGACGCGATGCCGCACG
>JAQVQN010000256.1 GCA_028701555.1 Kiritimatiellia bacterium
CGGAAAAACAAAAAGCCTCGGTTTTATTGGTGTTTTTCAATAAAACCGAGGCTGAAATTGGTAGCGGGGGTTGGATTTGAACCAACGACCTTCAGGTTATGAGCCTGACGAGCTACCAGGCTGCTCCACCCCGCAATCTGGTTTCGTTTCTGGCGCGCCTCGCAGGAGTTGAACCTGCAACCTTCTGATCCGTAGTCAGATGCTCTATCCAATTGAGCTAGAGGCGCTCTTGAAACGACCGACAATTTATCAAATAACGTGACTGCATTACAAGAGTAATGATGATTTTTATTTAAAAAACCTTATACCGGGCATTTTTCAAGTTTTGTACTCGATCAGGATCGAGTCCATGCGGGCGAGACTGTCCTTCAAACCGCCTTCACGGTTGCGTAGGCGCCAGACCGCGGCGTGCGCGGCCATCAGCTCTTCGGTCTCTCGGGCCAGCTCCAGCCGGGTGCGCTCTTCGGCGATGCCGCCTTCTTTTAGAGCGATGCCGCGGCGGCAGGCGGCGCGCAGCAGGCGGATGACCTGGCCGGTCTCGCGGGCGATGACCGATCCCGAAGGCGGCAGGGACGCCGCCACGGCATCCACGCGCTCCAAGACCGATTGCAGCGTGGCGAAGGTGACGTTGCCCGCCAAAGGCCGCGAGCGGGGCGATGAGAGAATTTTGAAAAGCTCGGTGCTGTTGGCGTGCAGCGCCCCGCAGAAAAGGTAGACGTCGCCGAGCGTCAGCAGCGTTCCTCCGAAACCTTCTGTCAAATGGCAGTCAAGCAGCGCGGGCAGCGGCAGTTTGGCGTTGCGCTCGTATCCCCATGCGACGGCCGCGCCGTAGGCGTAACCCGGCAGGCTGACGGCCAGCGGCTGCCAGTGGCCCCAGTCGCCCCAGTCGGTGATCAGGTAACCGCACGCTCCGTGCTTGAGCCCGTTGGCTGCGGCTGCGGCCATGTTGGCGAGCATGTTGGAGGTGCGCCCGGCCAGACTGTTCCATGAGGAGGTGCCGGGGCAGACATAGAAGGGGATGCCCGATGCGGCGAAAAGCGCCCCGTGTGCGTCGAACGGGTGGTTCTCCTCATAGCCCCACTCCAGGGCTACCGCGTCATGCGGCAGCTCTGGCACAAGCTCTGGATGCCGGATGATGATGTCGCCCCAGAAGGCCATGCGCCGTCCCCGATCCGTTATCAGGGCGTGGATCTTCTTGAGGAAATCCAGATATACGCGGCCTTCGCCCCGCTCGCGCACCTGCGCGGCGGATCGTCCCTCGCCTCGCAGGTCGAAAGTCTCGTCGCAGCCGACATTGAAAAGGCCTGATGAGAAATTGGGCAGGAGCTGGTCGTAAAGATCGGCTAGGAAGGCGAGGCTCTGAGGGTCGGTGGGGCAGAGGGAAGTGGGTTTGTCGCGCTTGCCGCCCCAGGGCAGCGGCGCACCGCCCTGCGGCAGCTCGGCTAGGCGGGTGTAGCGTGGCAGGGCGAGCCAGCGTTCCAGATGGCCGAAGGAGTTTTGGTTGGGCACCAGCTCGATATGGCGGGCTCGGCAGTAGCTGTCCAAAAGGCGCACTTCTTCGCCGGTCATGGGCGAGGCATTGTTCCAGACGTCCTCGTGACCGCGGTAGGCGAAGGTGTGCTCTGTGTAAAGCTGCAACTGGTTCACCTTGAGCCCGGCCAGAGTGTCTGCCAGCCAATACAGGGTTTTCATGGTGGGGATTTTGTCGCGGCTGATGTCCAGCATCACCCCGCGGACGGGGAAATCGGGCGAGTCCGTAATCTCGCAGCCCGGCAGCAGGTTGTCGGAGAGCCGCGCCAACTGCGCCAGCGTCACCGCCGCGTAGAAAAGCCCGGCTGGATCATGCGCGGAGGCGTCGACTTTGTCCTGCGTGATAAGCAGACGGTATGATTGAGGGCGAACCATTTCAGTGGAGATTCGGAAACATATTTCAGACTGAACAGCCTGGTCAGAGAAACGCCAGAAGCTGCCGGGCACAGATTCCAGAGCCTGCTTGATCGACGCGGCGGTCAGCGGGCACGCACCGCAAAAGACGGTGCAGGGGGTCTTGAGCGCGAACACACCCTCGCCGAGCCGCACGGAGCGTGGCAGCGGCAGCAAGCTGTTCAGAGGAGAGTTCATTTATTCGCCTCGACAGAATCGATGGTGTCGAAATATTCGATAGAATCGATGTTAATGAAGCTGCTGATTAAACTGGAGCATTTGCGGTATCGCCGCCTCTCTGCCGCACCACCTCGTACAGAGCGATGGCGCCGGCGACGCCGGCGTTGAGCGAGGCGACGCGGCCTTTCATCGGCAGGCAAGCGATAAAGTCGCAGGTCTCGCGCACGAGCCGCGAGAGGCCGCGGCCTTCGCTGCCGACCACGAGGGCGACGCGGCCTTTGAAGTCCACGGAGGTATGGGGGCGCGCGTCCGGGCCCATGTCGAGCCCGGTGATCCATGCGCCCTGCGCCTGGATTTCTTTCATGGCTCTGACCAAGTTGACCACCTTGGCAACGCGCATGTGTTCGCAGGCTCCTGCCGAAGCGCGTGTTGCGGCGGGCGTGATGCCGGCGGCACGGTCTTCAGGCAGCAGCACTGACGTGACGCCGGCCGCGTCGGCAGTGCGAAGCAGCGAGCCGACGTTCTGGGGATCCTCGATATGGTCGAGGATCAGCACGATGGCGTCGGCCCGCTCTTTTATGTCATGCAAAACCTGGTCGAATGAGATGTAGGGGAACCCGCCCGTGCGCAAGGCCACACCCTGGTGGTTGCCGCCGCAGCAAAGCTCGTCAAGTTCATCGCGTTCCAGTGTACTGAATGGTATACCTTGAGACAGCAACAGCGCACGCAGCTCCGCCACTTCCGGAGCGTCGCGTCCGGACGGGGGCAAGACCGCCCCGTAGATGTGGCGTTTGCCCGCCCGCAGCACTTCCAGCGCCGGCCGGCGGCCGTAGATCCAGTCGCCGCGGTCGGCCTTGTCCGAGCGAGCTGTCTCGCGGGGGCTGGAAAAATCTCTGCTCTGTTTATTTCGTTTTCGCATTTAGCCTCTTCACTTGCGCGGGCGCAGGCGCGATTTTTCGGGATTGCGCCGCTGCCAGGCACGCCAGCCGTAGGGCTGGGTCCAGGCGGTGTCGAACTCCGGTTCGTTATTGGTGCGGTTCACGGCACGGCGCGAGGAGACCACTGTGGCCCGCACGTAAAGGTCGTCGTCTGCCAGCGTGTAGGAAGCCTCGGCGCCCTCTTCTGTTTTGACGGCACGGCCGATGTCGTCAGAGTAGATGACCCCGGAGCGTGCTGGTTTCTTGTCGCGTGCTGGGTCGTCGAAAGCTTCCGTGGCGCGGTCGAATCCGGCTTTGGTGGTTGTGAAAACGATCCGGTAACTGAGGCCGGCTTCAGGCGTTACCTTGACGCTCAAAGTGCCCGAGGCGTTGTCGAAGGCGACATTGTCAAGGGACACGCCTGTGGAGGCGTAGAAGTCGCCGCGGTACATTGACTGCAGCAGAGAGCCGGAGTCAAGTTCGGCTGCTCGTACGCAGATCCAGCCTTCACCGGGGCGCGCCGAGCCCGCAGGATTGAAATAGTTGTGCGTGTCGTCGGTGGCAGTGGCGAAGACCGGGTCGTGTCCGTCCTCGATGCGGAAGGCGTTGACGATGTCCCAGAATTTCTCCATGGAGTGCCAGGCGCGGTGCGCGGGATGGACATGGCCGCCATCGGCGTTGCACAGCTCGAAGAAGCGCACCTGGGGCAGGGCGACGAGCACATCCGGCGCGATGTCGAAATACGGCCAGGTCGGGTGGTTGAGCATAAACATCACGGGCACTTGCTGCTCGTCGCCCCAAGCGCGCACGGCGTTTTCAATGCGGGCGAAGGTCTCGGCGGGGGTGTCGCCATAGCGGTAGGGGATAGTCTCGTGAACGTTGAGCGCGTTCATGTGGACCTGGCGACCCGCGATCACGCGGTTGACCTCGAGACCGGGGATCATAAGGAACTCGCGCGGGCGGTCAAAAATGCGCTTGAGCTCCCAGACGGTTTTGAGGCGTATGAACTCCTTGGAGCCATCTTTCTTGAAGTGCGCACTGGCAGGGTAGCGTTTGAGATAGGACTCGGCCTCGCTCTTGGAAAGCTGTTTCGAGCCGACCTCCAGCCAGGCATTTGTATCGGTCTGCACAATCTGGTGGTCGGACAGGCAGACGAACTGATAGCCTTTGTCTCGGTACCAAGCCACGGCGTCTTCCGGCATGGCGTTGCCGTCGCTCCATTTCGAGTGCATGTGCAGGTTGCCGCGATACCACTGCGCGGCGTTGATGGTCAGGTAAAACCCCACGACTACCGAGAATGCAATCTGATGTTTCATCACA
>JAQVQN010000257.1 GCA_028701555.1 Kiritimatiellia bacterium
AAGCAACAAGACCGAGCGCGCGCAAAGTGAGGATATCGAGGTCACAACCGACGGCAAAAGCGTGGTTTACAGCGGTCATCCGGCCCACGCTGACCGTCGCTCCAAAGTCAAAATATGCTTCCGCCTGATCGGCAAGTCACTGGTCATGGACCTCCAGTCCGACGGCGGTGACATCCACGAGGTCCGCTTCGGTTCCGCCAGCGGCCTCGTGCATCCGCGCCCCGTAACCATGCCTTACTACACCTACAGAGGCTCTGGACTGGGACATGAAAGACCTTTGGCGATCATCTCTGGTACGGCGGACAACCCGCTCTTCTTCATGGCGCATATCGACTGGACGCAGTCCAACGCCTCAACCATTTTCAGCGGCGGCATGCTCTTTGACGGCACACTGGCCAGCAACGGCGGCACCCGCTATGAAACCAAGACCGACGGCCAACGCAACCCCTGCTTCGAGCGCTTTGTCCTGACCCTTTCCCCGCGCTTCGAGGATGTCCTGCCCAACATCCCCAACCCGCCCTCGCCTTGGCGGCATGTGACCGGCACACGCTTGTGGAGTGCCCACGGCGCCAGCGACCGCGAGCGCGATGCCGCCTACTGGCGGGATGTCCATCGCTGGGGCATGCGCCAAATCGTGGTCACTGACCACGAGACCGGCTGGCGCGACAACAACGAGAGCTTCACCTTCCGCACCGACCCCGCACCCGGCAAGGGCGGCGACGAAGGTCAAAGGAAATACGCGCGCATCATGCAGGACGAACTCGGCTTCGTCTACGGCCCCTACAACAACTTCACCGATTTCGCGCCGGTCAACGCCTTTTGGAACATTGACCTGATCTCGCGTACGCGCGACAACCAGCTTCAGCACGCCTGGACGCGTTGCTACGCGCCGAAACCGGCACGCGCAGTCGAATTCTGCGAGCGGCTCGCTCCCATAATCCAGCAGAAATTCGGGTTCAGCACCGCTTATTGCGACGTTCATACAGCAACAACGCCTTGGCGCCGCGTCGATTACGACGCGCGCGTGCCCGGTGCCGGTACTTTCGCCGCAGTCTTCTATGCGTACGGTGAAATCATGCTGATCCAAAAAGCCGCATGGAACGGACCAGTCTACTCCGAAGGCAACAACCACTTCAGTTATTGCGGTCTGACCGACGGCAACTACGCGCAGGACCAGAGTTACCGCATCGCCGAAAACCCCTGGCTTGTCGACTTTGACCTGCGCCGGATGCATGACCTCTGCTGCAACTTCGGCATGGGCGCACCCGACATGTTCTACCCCGGCAAGAGCGAGCCGCCGGATGCCGATACGGCCCGCGACCGCTTCCTGGCCGCGACGGTGGCTTTCGGTCATCCAGGCTTCCTGCTGCACGGGCGCGAGGCAAAACTGCGCAGCTATTACATGCTCCAGGCCATCGCCAGCCTGTATACGCAAGCCTCTGTCGATACCATCCGGTATATTGGTGCGGACGGCACTGCCTACGACACCTCCGCCGCCTTGGCCAACGGGACGTACAAACGTTCGCAGATAGTAACCCAATATGCCGACGGCACAGTCACCGCCGTCAACGGCAACATGGCCGAACGCATGCGCCTGAATGTCGATGGCCACGATCTTTATCTGCCTCCCAACGGGTACTGGGCGCGCGGTGCGGACGGCAATGTGCGGGTCTTCAGCGGCGACGTGAACGGCCGCCGCGCGGACCTGTCGGTCTCGCCCGAATACACCTACATCGACGGCCGCGGCATCTTCACGCGCTTCGCCGACGGTGCCAGTGCTGGCGCGGCGATCTGCCGCGTCATCACAAACGATCTGGTAGAGGTGCTGTTGCACAAGACCAGCGAGGCCGGCTTTCCCTTCACTGTCGGTGAAGCCGTGGCGCTTGACAAAACCAATGCTGTTGTCGGCATCGCCGAAGTACGCTACGCGCGCGGCCTAAGTTATGTCCGTCCGGTCAAGGACGCTTTCTCATATTGCTTGCGCCGCATCCCGCAAACGCCGCCAATTATTTTGGACTGTGAGCAAGACACGGTGAGCCCCGGCGAGCAGGTGACAGTCAAAGGCAAACAGGCGCACACTCTGACAATACCGGCTGACGCCAAACCCGGCGACAGGCTATGGTACGCTCTGGAACAGGGGTGGATCGATTTCACAGTCGCCAACCCTGCACCCGCACCTTCTGCCGCTGCTCCTGCGGAGAATATACAACGACTGCCTGAATGGTTCGTGCAAGGCATGGCACTGCGCGGTCAACCCGAGCAGCCACTCGACACCGCAACCGGAGCAATTGTTTCCTCAGAGTCATCAAACTGCGGAGGCGTACGCAAGACACACGGGTTGTTCGTGCACCCGCCATACAAAGGCGGCGCGGGATATGCCTTCGCCCGCTACAGACTGGATCTGCCCAACCAGCCACTGCGCCTGCGCGGTTATGTCGGTAAGCGTGACGGCAGTGTTGCCGGTGACGGCATCGTCTTCAAAGCCCTAGTGGAGGATGCCGCAGGAACCCGTTCGGAAACTGCGTGTGTGCATGTAACAGCACACGAGTGGCACGAACTTAATGCCGATCTGACGCCCTGGGCCGGACAGACTGTAAACCTGCTGCTAATCACCGACACCGGCGACAAGGATAACTCCGCAGGCGACTGGGGCACGTGGGGCGACCTTCGCCTCACACCTTGAGTTAAAACCCTTTGCATTCTGACTCCTGAGTATTACCTTATTTACAAACAGCTTTTTTAGAGAAACAACTCATGACCTCTGCCTGGATCAGCCTCGCCGTTTTTTTTGTCTGCTACGTCTTGTTTGTCGCGTTGCCCACCCGCCGCTCGTGGACCGCCTGCACTGGCGGTCTGCTGCTGGTCCTGACAACCTCTCTGACCTGGCGCGAGGCTTTGCTGGAAAAGATCAGTTGGAACGTCATGGGACTCTTCTTCGGCACCCTGATCCTAGCCGAGATGTTCCTGCTCTCGCGTGTGCCGGCCGTGATGGCCGAGTGGCTGGTCGACCGCTGCCGCTCCACACGCCTCGCCATGCTGGCCTTATGCATGCTTTCCGGCGTCATCTCCATCTTCGTCGAAAACGTCGCGGTCGTGCTGCTGGTTGCGCCGGTGGCTTTGAGTTTGGCGGACAAACTCAAGATTAACCCCGTGCCGCTGCTGATCGGCGTGGCGGTCAGCAGCAATCTGCAGGGTACGGCCACTATGATCGGCGACCCGCCCAGCATGATTCTGGCCGGACACATGCGCATGGGTTTCTGGGATTTTTTCGTCTACCAAGGTAAAATTGGAATCTTCTTTGCAGTGCAGACCGGCATGCTCGCCTCGCTGGCCGTGCTGGCCTTTCTGTTCCGTAAAAACAAGGACAAACCCGCGCAAATCGATCAGGAGCAGGCTCTGTCATGGACACCCGCTGCCATGCTGGGAGTTTTGGTGCTGGGCCTTTCATTTGCTACCGTGATCGACCCTGAATTTCGCTGGTTCGCAGGCACCTTCACTTTAGTGCTGGGAGCGGTAGCCTTGGTCTGGTTCCGCCTGCGTGTGCGCTGGACAAGCACCCGCGCGTTGGTCAGGGCACTGGATTGGGACACCACCTTTTTCCTGATCGGCGTCTTCGTGCTGGTCGGCGGCCTCAGCGATTCAGGCTGGATGGACCATCTGGCTGAATTCATGTCCAAGACAGTCGGCAGCGGTCCGCTGCTAGCCTTCGTCATGATCGTCGTATTCGCGGTGGTCATCTCCGGGTTTGTCGACAACGTGCCTTTCCTGCTGGTCATGATACCCGTCACGCAGAAGGTCGCCGCGCACATGCAGGTTGAAGTTCCGCTGCTGATGTTCGGACTGCTGATCGGCTCCTGCCTGGGCGGCAACCTGACCCCCATTGGGGCTTCCGCCAATGTCGTAACCATCGGCATCCTGCGCAAACGCGGCTACACCGTCAGCTTCCGCGACTTCATGCGCGTCGGCATACCTTTCACTGTGGCGGCGGTAGTCAGCTCTTGTGTGCTGGTTTGGCTCGTATGGGGCATCTAACAGTTCAGCAGTTGGTTCTTTGGTTCTATTGGTGTTGCAGCAGGAAGATGCTTTTGCCGACAACGAGGAGACAAGCCAGCCATCCGGGGCTCCGGGCGAAACCAGGTTGGTAACTTGAACATCGAACAATGAAGTTATTGGTAGGGACGCCTCCCCGAGGCGTCCGCGGCGGTTTCGGAGAAACCGCCCAACGGGCATTGACCAGAGTGTGGTTTGAATTGCGGTAGTCAGCAGACTATCACATAGACTACTTCAAAAGTTTTCATAAAGCCTACCTCGCGTGCAAGTCCAA
>JAQVQN010000258.1 GCA_028701555.1 Kiritimatiellia bacterium
GTTCTGCCACCGGAGGCCTGACGCAGGGGGGTTGGCGCTGGCCGAGATAGGCGCGCTTGAAATGCGTCCGGGGCTGCGGGTTTTGGACATCGGCTGCGGCTGCGGGCTTGTCGGCTGTCTGTTGGCCGTCAGCCAGCCGGATGCACGGGTGACGTTCCTTGATTCGCACGCACGCGCGCTGGCGGCGACCAGCCGCAACATAGCGGCTCTGGGGCTGCAAAAAACAGAGATGTTTTTGTCTGACACTGGGTTAAGCCGTAGCGGATATCATTTGGCGCTGGGCAACGCGCCGTATTTTTCGGATTTCCGCATCGCGCGCCTGTTTGCCGAGACCGCGCGGTCGGCCCTGCTGCCGCACGGGGTGTGCATGATGGTCGCGAAGTCTGCGCGTCCGCTGGCCGAAATGCAAGAAGAACTGTTCGGCAACGCCGAGGTTGTTCCGCGCCGCGGCTACGGGGTTGTGCGCAGTGTGCGGTCGGCGGGTGCTGTTTTTCGAGATGAACGGTGCGATTCAGTTTAGTTGGTGCTGAAACGCACCCAGTTTCTGGGGAGGAGGCTTTATGTTCAGGCTGGCCATAATGGGTGTTTTGCCGTTACTCGTCTGCGCAAGCGTTAGCGCGCAGACGCGACCGGAGTTGAGTGTCACACTAGGCGAGTCCAATCAGGGTTCAGGGCTGTATGTGCCGTCTGCCGGTGACGGCGTAAACAAGCCGGACCTTGTGGGTGACGTTGCGGTCAGGCGCGTGGCTGAAAGTTCGCTTTTTCTCTATGTCAAGATCGACCATCCGGCCTACCGGGAGGGTCCGCTTGACCTGTATGTTTCGGCAGTGGTCTTCGACGACACTGTCATGGGGCTTGCTTTAGAATTTGACCGGGCGGCAGAACGGCCAGACATCCGCACTTGGTATACACAGACCGAGAACGCACATTTTCTGACTGGTCTGAAGCAGTGGCGCACCTTGCATTTTCATCTGCCGGCCGCGCGGATGGGTCGCGGACAGAACCACGGCACGGATTTTCGCTTGGTCGCGCCCGGCATCGCTTTTCGCGAAATTCGGGTTAGCACAGTTTGTCCGGCAGGGTTTGACCCTGCGGCTGGTGCCGATATTGAGTTGCTGAAAAGACTTGCCGTCCAACGCGCCAACGGCATGGAACTGACGATTGGCAACGACGCGACCGCCACAGAAGCTGCACTCTTCAAGGCACTGTCGGTGAGCAGCGTTGAGAGTTATGTCGATTGGGCGGGCGTGGAGCCGCTTGAAGGTCAGTGGGATTGGGGGCAGTGGGATAAGCAGGTCGATGTTTTGCGCGGTCAGGGACTCAAATGGGTGCCGTTCCTGATCGCGGGTCCGGCTTACGCCACGCCGCTGTGGTTCCAGAACTCGTCGGACTCAAGGGTGTACCGTTGTCTGGAACACGGGCGGGACAGCAAGGTGCAGAGTCTCTTCAACCCGGCGCTGAAGCCGCAGGTCGAACGTTTTCTAAATGCCTTTGCCGAGCGTTACCGCGACTCCGGCGTGATCGAATCGCTGCTGCTCGGTATCACCGGGATTTACGGTGAGAGCATATATCCCGCAGGGTCAGAGGGCGGGTGGACAGCTCGTCTCACCGGCAAATACCACAACCACTTCGGCTGGTGGGCTGGCGATGAAGATGCGGTCCGGGCTTTCCGAGCGGCTATGCGCGAGCGTTACGGGCGTGTGCGGCGGCTCAACGTGGCCTGGGGTACGGACTTTGAAGCTTTTGAACAGGTCACTACATTCTTGCCGAACAAGGCGTACAACGACCGTGCGCGCGCTGATTTTGTCGAATGGTATCAGCAGGCAATGACGGACTGGGCCGTGTTCTGGGTCAAGGCTGCGCGCAAGGCGTTTCCGAAGACGCCGGTATATCTGTGTACCGGGGGCGACGGAAATCCTGTGCTGGGGGCGGATTTCACGGCGCAGACCGCGGCGATTGCGCGGTACGGAGCGGGCGTGCGCATCACCAACGAAGGCAGCAATTACGCGAACAATTTCTCGTTGACGCGCGAAGTTGCCACTGCGACGCGTCACTACGGAACGTTCTGCGGATTTGAACCGGCTTCCCAGGTTGACGTTGCAGGTGGGGTCGCGCGCATCTACAATGCCACAGCCTCTGGTGCGCGACAGTTGCATGACTATAAGAACAACTTGTTCGGACGTGTGCGCGTGGCAGGCAAGGGTTCGCTGGAAAACTTTCGCCGCAACGCCGCATGGCTGATTCCGCGCAGCCCTCGCGTTCGGGTTGCGATGTATCTTTCGCGCGAGACGTGGGCATTGCAGACGGAAAGCGTCAAACGAGCGCTTTCACTGGTGCGGGTTTTGCGTGACGCAAGTGATCTGGATCTGGTCACGCGCCGTTCGCTGGCCGACGGTCACTTGCGCGACTATAGTGTTTTGGTTCTGGCTGAGTCGGCGGTTCTCGAGCCGGAGAGCGCCAAGGCGATTGAAAAGTGGGTGCGCAAGGGAGGTCAACTGATTGCGGCGACACGGCCGGACGAGACACTTGGCGGACGTCTCTACGACCACAGCGACTGGCGCGCGCGGCTGTTCGCTGAAGCGGAGCCCGGCTGCTCGTCACGCCGGAAAGTTGGCAAGGGTACGACGATTTTATTGCAAGTGGCGGACAGCGAGCTAAGCCGTATAGCCGATCTTCTGGAGGGCGGAGCAGACGGCAAGCTCGACGGACTTTACGCCACCGAGACCGCTGAAGGCGTGCTGTGGTTTGACAGCAAAAAAGCTTTGATCTGGCTGGAAAACCGATGATTTTGGAATTAAAAAAACGGTTGTGTGAATGTGTTGGTCTGTAAGAATGTTGTTTTGCGGATGCTAGCCGGGATGCAGCAAGAGCTTTGCGGCAACGCCGCGGTATTTTAGCGCTGCGGCTATTAGGTTGTTAACAGTGTGCGGGTTATGCCCGCAAGCCGTGATTACTCGAAATAGGTGTAGCCGCGCAGACCGCCTTCGTAGGCGGCCAGGATTTCGCGACGTTCGGCCGGGGTGATGCGGCGGGCTTTGACGGCTTCCTCGGCCAGGCCCCTGAATTGCTCCATCAAAAGTTCCGGTCGGTACTCAACATAGCTGAGCACGTCGCCGACTGAGTCGCCTTGCAGCTCCTGCACGTAATCGATGTCGCCGTCCTCGTCCGCGCGGACGCTGACGACATTGGTGTCGCCGAAGAGGTTGTGCAGGTCTCCGAGGGTTTCCTGATATGCGCCGACCAGGAAGGCCGCCATCATGTAAGGTTCGCCCTTGCGCATGGCATGCACCGGCAGAACAGATTTGACGTCGTGCTGGTCGATAAACTTGTCGATGCGCCCGTCACAGTCGCAAGTTATGTCGGAAAGGCAGGCCATGCGTTCGGGTTTCTCGTTGAGACGGTGTATGGGCATGATTGGAAAGAGCTGATCGATGGCCCAGGCATCGGGCAACGACTGGAAGACGCTGAAGTTGCAGTAATAGACATCCGCCAGCAGCGCATCCAGGCCGAGCAGATCCTTTGGTATGACCTTGAGACCTGGCACCAGTTCACGTATGCGTGTGAGGATGTGCCAGAAAAGGCAGTCGGCGGCTGCATGCTGGCGCAGCGTGATATCGCCGTGTTTAAAAGCCTTTTGAATTTCCTCGCGGTAATACAGGGCATCGTTGAAAGATTCTTGCAGGTTTTTCTGGCTCAGCATGCGCGAGACATACATCATGTTTTCCAGGGCTTCAGGATAAGGCTCTGGAATGGATTCCGGCGGATCTTTTTCTTCATATATGGCGGTATCGAGCACGTTGAGCAGCAGTACGGAGTAGTAGCCGATCAAGGCGCGGCCTGACTCGCTGATAACGGTGGGGTGCGCTATCTCGGCCTCGTTGCAGGCGGTCATGATGCCCTCGATAACGTCGGCACAATATTCAGAGATGTCGTAATTGGCGCTGCTGGCGAAATTGGTGTGAGAGCCGTCGTAATCGATCGCTAGGCCGCCGCCGATGTCAAAAATGCCCATACGAGCGCCTTCTTTGACGAGACCGACATAAAAGCGCGAGGCTTCCTTGACCGAATCACGGATTTCTCGGATGTTGGGGACCTGCGATCCCAAGTGGTAATGTAGAAGCTCAAGGCAGTCGAGCATGTTGGCTTCGCGCAGGGTATCGACGGCATCGATTACCTGTGCGGGCGTCAAGCCAAACACGCTGCGTTCGCCGCCGGATTCCGACCATTTGCCTCCGACGCGGCTGGAGAGCTTAACGCGTATGCCGATGCGCGGCCGGATGCCCAAAGCCTCGGCGCGTTCCATGATAAGGTTCAG
>JAQVQN010000259.1 GCA_028701555.1 Kiritimatiellia bacterium
ACGGCCAGCGCTGTCCGCTGGTGCTGCGTGCGCCGCCGGGCGGCGGTCGCTGTTACGGTGCCACCCACTCGCAGTCTCTGGAGCGCATCTTCGCCTGCGTACCCGGCATAAAAATCGCCGCGCCATCAAACGCACATGACGCATCCGGCCTGCTGCAGACCGCCATCCGCGATGACAATCCCGTGCTGTTCCTAGAGCACAAGCTGCTTTATCCGCAGCGTTTCGAGGTCGAGGACACTTTGCCGCAGCCGATCCCTTTCGGGTTCGCTAAGCTTACACATGAAGGCGACGACGTTACCATCGTCGCCTGGTCGCACATGGCTTTTCTGGCGCGGCAGGCGGCAGGCGAACTGGCTACCGCAGGCATCGGTGCGGACGTGATTGACCTGCTGACGCTCAACCCGCTTGATATCGACACGATTGTGGAATCGGCGCAGCGCACCGGCCGCGTACTGATTGCCGAAGAGGGCCCCAAGACCGGCGGGTTCGCCGCAGAGATCGCCGCCCAGATTATGGAGCACGCGCATGACTATCTCGAGAAGCCCGTGCGGCGCGTAGCAGGTGCCGATTTTCCTGTGCCATCAGCCAAACATCTGGAAGCAGCCTGCCTGCCCTCGGCGCGTGACATCGTCGATGCCGCCAAAGAATTGACCGCATGACACCATGACCTTCTCGCTGATAACGCTGTCACACAACAAGCTGCCCTGCACCAGACGCTGCATCTCCGCGCTGATAGCAGATTCCGTCGTGGATGAGCCGTGGGAAATGATCGTCGTGGACAACGGCTCCACCGACGGCAGTGCTGAGTGGTGCGACACGGAACTCAAAGCTTTGGCTGCCGCGCACAGTGTGCCTGTTACCGTGATCCACAATCCGGGCAATGTCGGTTGCTCGCTGGCGCGCAACATGGCCATCGCGGCCGCGCACGGTAAATATCTGGTTTTCATCGACAACGACGTGATGCCGCGCACCCGGCGCTGGATGCCCGTATTGCGCGATGCCCTAACCACCGCGCCCAACGGCGGCATGGCCGGAGCCAAGATGGTCTACCCCTGGCCACCTTATCCGATCCAGTGCGCGGGCGTCGGCATATCGCGTCGCGGTCACGTTTGCTTTCTGGGCCGCGGCGAGCCAATCGACGCGGCAGAGCACAACTTGCCGCGTGTTGTCCAGTGCCTGATCAGCGCCTGCCTGCTGATACCTGCTGACCTGCTGCGAGAGCACGGCGGTTTCGACGAGGCCTTCCATCCCGTGCAGTTCGAGGATTTCGATCTGGTCTACCGTCTGCGCGCTGCCGGTCACCAGGCTGTTTACGCGCCTGCCGTCGAGATGTACCACTTCGAGAGCGTCACCACACAGGGTACGCCCACCGTGCGCAACGCGGCTGTCGTGATCCGCAACGGACTGCTCTTCCAACAACGCTGGCACCGCCTGTTCGAAAACGAGAACGGCCCGCCAGAAGAAGCCTGCCGCTGGCGTAAAATTGAAACCGTGCCCTTCGAATCCATTGGCTCACTCCCGCTCGTCGAATAATTTCTTCCACACAGTTATCACCTTGCCAGAATGTTAAAAATGATCTGGCATGTATCATCGGGCTAAGATTTGATAGGTTCCCGTTTAGTCGACTTCCACAAATATGCCCTCGCCCGGCGCGAGCGTGAACTTGTACATACCGTCGCTTCCCTCGGTCAACGCCACCTGCCGCCCGTGCGGCCAGGCCCTGACATTTGAACCTGACAGCCGCATTTTGACCTGCGCACTCTCGACCGTTTCCAACTCGCTCATGTTCACGACCGTAAACGCTTTACCCCTTCCCTCCTTGGCATCGAAACAGCCGATCAGCAGCGGCTGCTCGCACTCGACGCGCTCAATCGCGGCAAACTTCGCGACCGGATTGCTGAAACGCAGGTAAGGCGTCGCGTCCGTGCAATTGTGGCTCATGGCCCCGATATTTTTGTAACGCACGAATGCGTCGGAGATGCCGCGGATCTCTTTAAAAACAGTCGCGGCATCATACCATGCGTTAGAGCGCCGTCCGTCGACACCTACCAGCGACGGAAACTCAAGATTGTAACCGGCATAAGTCCAGCACAGCAAGGTCTTGCACCCGAACGACAGCATGCAGTAGGACTGCCAGCGGAACTCCGATTCGGTCGGTGTCCTCTTCCCTGAAGTCCAGGCGAAAGTCTGTATGAAACACCAGAAATCCTTGTTGTGTTCCCGCGCTGAAGTCGCGGTTATGTTAATCGACTCGCAATAGTTCTTATAGGTGCTCCGTTTGCCTTTGACCCAGTTGAGCGGGTAAATATCGGTACAGATATACGGCACATCGAACATCTTGCAGAACGCATCGCAGTGTTTTTTGTAAAGGCCCGGATCAGGATCGTAATACTCGATGGCGGCGGCATTTGCCCCGAATTTCAACTGTGCCGCATTCGCGTACATAGGCAGCAGGTTGATATAAGGCAGCTTACCTCCGGTTGCCTTGCGGTACTCACGACAGATTTCGGCCAGTTCCTCGAATTGCTCCGAGCCGGGCTCATCAACTATGTATGTGCCCGCAAAACTGGGATGATCAAAATACTCAGCCGTCGCGATCGCGGCGTTTTTGTACGCGCCATCACCGAGTATCAACTCTATGCCGTATCGGTCGCAGTCAAGCAGCACAGTACGGCGCAGAGAACCGGCCAGTGCACCATGAGCCAGAATCCAGTCAAAACCAGCGGCACTGTAAGTCTCCATAAAGTCATCGTCTACCGCCTCAAGCCGCATATCCACCCACGCCCCGAGCCGTATGCGGTCACGGGTAAAATACTCTTTTGGGTAAGGTGATTCGACAGCAATGCCCAGCGCGGTCTGGACAACCTTTTTCAGCGCACTCGCAGCCTCGCGACGAGTGGCGGGCTTCGATTCCACGGACAGATCCACACCGTACTCGCTCAGCAAAACTACCACCCGCCGCCAGTCGGCGTCTGAAACCGGCTCATGCGGACGGAACGTGCGCGAGTCATCAGCGGCGAGCAATTTCCGTGCAACGACAAACTCTACCGCGAGCCGTTCGATCTCCGTAAGTCCGCCAATGTCCGCCAACTCACCCTCTTGGTTTTCGAGGCTATACAGACCGGGCTGGCGCGCGACAAAACTGGTGAAGCCGCGGCTGTTCGTCTGGCTGATGACAACCGCGCGCCCGGCGCCAGCGTCCCCTTTCGGACGGAACTTGACCACGGTCTTAACGGACGGGTTTTCTACCGTAGTGGATTGCAGCATGAAGTCCGCGCGGTCAAACCCCTCCTTGAGACATCCGCCGGGCACCGTCACATTTTGAAGCTTTGCGCTGAATTGCGCAGGCCGCGAAAAATCCGGCGCGTCGACAGCCGCCTCGATAAAACTTTGCGCCAGCGCTTCGGAAGCAAAGAAACCGAGACGAGATATCTCGCAGACGGAATCCGTGTCGCTTGGGTTGATAGGGTCGAATCTGACCGCGGTGACCTTGCCGGACCAGTTCTTGTGCTTGAAAGTGCGCATGTCCACTATCGCCGTGCGCCATGTGTTGTCACCGACCACCGGGAAAGGCGAGTAGCTCTTGTCCGACAATTCCGCCAACTTGTCGGTAATGAAAAAAAGACCGCCCTGTGTGATATTGGTGCGGTATCTGTAGCGGACAGCGAAGAACGGCCGCTCGTCGGCCAAGAACACGTCCTCCGCGTGCATCGGCAGCGTCAGCGTCAGGTCAGTGCCGGTGGGGATCAGCTTGGTTAGCCCGACCTCACTGCCGAGCTGACCTTGGCCGATCAAGATCCTTGCGGCATCCGGCCCGTTGTTAAAGACCCACACCGGTTCACGCGCCAACGCGCCCGACGCACCTAAAACCAGCACCGCGATCTTCACAACGTTTTTCATTCCTAAAGCATAGCAGAACAGGCGAGCCCGAATCAAAACACATTTTAAGCACCCGCCCCGCATAACGCGACGTCTCGCACCGCTGCCCACAGCACCGCCCGCACAGCGGACCACTTGCCGCGCGCACTCCAGATCCGGGACGGCTGTATTTTTTGGAGTGCACCGTAAAATTTCTGTGGCGACCTTGCCCAGGCATTTTTAGTATACTCACATCATGAAATATGTTTTTCGCCTTTTATCGCGCTGCGCGCTTGCCGCAGCCGCGCACAGCGCGGGCGCCGCGGCCTACACACTGGAACTGCGCAACACCTCGCACGCCCGCGAAAATGCGGTGGCTAGTCATGTGGTTACCCGCGCCTGGGCGGACAACGCGGACACACACGCGCTGTTCGAAATCACAGACAAAAAACCTT
>JAQVQN010000260.1 GCA_028701555.1 Kiritimatiellia bacterium
TCTGCAAGCGAAAAAGAAAGGGAAGAATGAAAAACAGACAAATTATGTTGGCTTTGGTGGCGGTGTGCGGGATGGTGGGGACGGTGGCGGGCGACGCGGTCGACATCGGCGGTCGGCTGGAGATGTTCGTGGACCGTTATCTGGTGGACAGCATGCAGAACACGGCGTTGCGGCTGCACGCGCCGCGTGACGAGGGTGAGGTGTTGCGCTATGACGCGCCGTGGGAGGGGAGTTTCTGCGGGTACAACACCGTAATATATGACAATGGGCGTTACCTGCTATACTACCGCGGCAAGCGCCTGATATCGCCGGACGGCGTCAGCGAAGTCACATGTTTTGCAGAGAGCAAGGATGGCAAGAGTTGGGTCAAACCCAAGCTTGGACTTTTTGAGGCCAACGGGTCTAAGGAGAACAACATCATCTTGGCTGAAGGGGGCATCACCCATAATTTCAGCCCGTTTCTCGATACGCGGCCCGGGGTTTCGGCCGCGCAGCGTTTCAAGGCTTTAGGCGGCGTACAACAGGTCGGAGGCGGCCTGTACGCATTGGTTTCGGAGGACGGCATCCACTGGAAAAAGATGCAGGACAAGCCGGTGTTGACCAAAGGCGCGTTCGACTCGCAAAACGTGGCCTTCTGGTCCGAGCAGGAGCAGAAGTACGTGGCCTGTTTTCGGATCTTCACTGCGGGCGTGGCTGACGCCAAAGAGTGGAAGCCGTCGGGTCTGCGCTCTATGTCGCGCGCGGATTCGCCGGATTTTCTGAGCTGGAGCGAGACAATGCCGATGAAGTTCGAGCCAGCGCAGGAGGTGCATCTGTATATCAACCAGACCCACCCGTATTTCCGCGCGCCGCACCTGTGGGTGTCTACGGCGGCGCGTTTCATGCAGGGGCGCCGCGCATTGACTGACGCGGAGGTGGCGGCGCTGCAGGTGCCGAAGGGCTATTTCGGGGATACTTCTGACAGCGTATTGCTGACCTCGCGGGACGGGTTGACATATCAGCAGACTTTCCGCGAGGCGCTGATCCGCCCTAGCCTGCGTCTGAGCGAATGGGTTTCGCGCACCGGATATCCGGCGCTGAACGTGGTGCCGACCGGCCCGGACGAGATGTCGTTGTATGTAAATCAGGATTACACCCAGCCAACCGCGCACCTGCGGCGTTACTCCATGCGGCTGGACGGGTTCGCGTCGGTAAACGCGCCGTACGAGGGCGGCGAGATGACGACAAAACCGCTGCTTTTCAAAGGAAGTCAGCTCTTGCTGAACTTTGCCACTTCTGCGGCCGGCTCGATACACGTTGAGATTCAGGATGCCGACGGCAAGCCGCTGCCAGGTTTTGCCGCAGACGACTGCGTTGAGCTGCTGGGCAACCGGCTGGCGCTGCCGGTGCAATGGAAAAAGGGCGGCGAACTCGGCGCACTGGCGGGCCGGCCGGTTCGTCTGCGTTTCGTGATGAAAGACGCCGACCTGTATGCGTTACGGTTTGTCGGCAGTAACTAATGCGGGCGGAGACCGCAATTTAAGGATTCAGGGTTCAGGTGTTGAGGTAGAGATATGAAAATTACAGATGTTCGCACGGTGCTGTTGACAGGGCCGTGTACAGGCGATCCGTTTATTCTGGCGTGCCGCAAACGGCGCAGCGCGGCTTTTATCGAGATAATCACGGATACCGAACTGGTCGGTCTGGGCGAGACCTACGCGGGATATTTCTGTCCCGAAATGGTTCCTGAGATCGTGGAGTTTTTCAAGCCGGTGCTGGTGGGGCAGACCGTGGACGACATCGACGAGCTGTGGCGGCGCATGTACCACTGCGGCAACTTCTGGTGCCGGGTGGGGCTGGGGCTCAACGTGCTAAACGGGGTCGAGGCCGCGTTGTGGGATTTGAAAGGCAAGTGCGAGGGTGTGCCGGTGCATGCGCTGCTCGGCGGCGCAAAACACGCAAGTCTACGCGTTTACGCATCGGGCGGTCCCAGCAACTATCCGAAAGAGCAGCTAGCCCGCAAGATCGACCACTATCTCTCGCGCGGTTTCACCGGCTTCAAACTCGGCGCGGGCAGTTACTCTGAAAAAGAGGGGTGGCAATGCCCGCTCGAACCGGCCGCCGCCGCTGATTTCGAGGGCGGCAAGATGGCTTTCGTGCGCGGACATGTCGGCCCGGATGTGCTGGTGATGATGGACGGGCACATGGGCAACAGCCCGAACCCAAATGTAACGTGGGGCCTTGAGACCGCCGCGGCAGTGATGGATGCCGTGGCACCTTACGGCCTGTTCTTTTTCGAGGAGCCGCTGCACTACACCGATCCTTGGGGATACGCCGAATTGTGCCGCCGCAGCCGGGTGCCGATCGCTGGCGGCGAGTGCCTGACAGGGACTTACGAGTGGCGGGTGTTTGCAGACTGCGATGCGTTCGACATCGGACAGCCCGACGCTTCTTTCACCGGCGGGCTGGGCGAGTTCATGCGTGTGGCGGCCATGCTAGAGGCACGCGGGCGCAAGATCGCGACCCACAGTTGGGGCGCGGGAGGCTCGCTGATGCAGAACCTGCACTGCGCATTCGCCTGCGCCAACACCGCGATTTTCGAGGCCTCAGTGGATTTCGCGCCGCTTCACAGCGAGATCATGTGCGACTCGTGGGTGATGCGCGACGGCATGGTGCTGCCGCCTGAGACGCCTGGTTTGGGCATCACACTGACCGAGAAGACTAAGGCCCGTTTCCCGTTCGTGCGCGGCAGCGGAGAGTTCAACAGCGTGCCGGGCAAAGTGCTTACAGATTAAACCCCTACTAGACAGATTTTTATGAATCTAAAACCAGTGCGAAGGTTTCGCACCAAACAGGTGCCCTCCGAATAGCCGCAGAGAACGCATAGAACACAAAGAGCGGTACAGAAATTCCCTTATCTATGTTGTTTCTTCCATCTCTGCGTTCTTTACGGCTACTTCTCAATTGTTTTTTAGGTTAAAGGAAAACGGTGAAAGTTGTGAAAATATTGATCGATATGCCGCGAGAGGCCGCAGGATGCGCTGCGCTGGAGGCAATAGCCGGTCTGGATGTGAGATACGTTGAGAGCGATCCTGGCAGCGAGAGTTGGCGCGAGCAGCCGGTCAGCCTGATACGCGACCGTGAGGTGCTTTTCTGCATGTTGCCGCCGACAAACGTGGCGGATATGACAGCTTTAAAGATGATCCAGATCGGTTCGGCAGGCTACGCGCAATTATTTAATCTGGGGATCGGTGAGCGCGGCGTGCGCGCATGCAACGCGGCGGGGGTGCATTCAGTGGCCATCGCCGAGTGGAGCATCGCTATGATGATCAACCTGAAGCGCGATATGCGACAGTTGATCCGCAATCAGGAGGCGGCAGTATGGGAGCGTCACGCGCGTTTTCAGCAGGAGATACGCGGCGCGACGCTGGGGATATGGGGTTACGGTGCGATCGGGCGTGAGAGCGCGCGCCAGGCCAAGGCTCTGGGTTTAAAGGTGCACGTGATGGCGCGGGGGCCGGTCGGGCCAGCCCGCGACGCCTACCGAGTGGAAGGCACCGGCGATCCTGAAGGCGCGCTGCCCGACCGCGTGTTTCAGCCGGAACAGAAAGTCGATTTCCTTTCCGGACTGGACTTCCTGCTGCTCTCCATGCCGTTGACCGACGCGACGCGCGGGATCGTGGGAGAGGCGGAGCTGAAGCTACTGCCGCCCTCATGCTACCTGCTCAATCCGGCGCGCGGACCGCTGGTCAGCGAGGAGGCGCTGCTCAAGGCTTTGCGTGATGGCACCATCGCCGGTGCGGCTCTGGACACCCATTATCACTATCCCATGCCGCCGGATCATCCGCTCTGGGGGATGCCGAACGTGATCATGACCCCGCACATCTCGGGCTCGACCTTGGGCAACTGCTACCGCGAACGTGTGTGGGATCTGTTCATCAAGAATGTCAGCCGCTTTATGGCAGGCGAGCCGCTGCTGAACGAGCTGACAGCCGCACGGCTTAGGGGAGAGTGAGGGGTAGAGCGAGCGCGATTCTACTTTAGGGAATCGCGCCCCATTGGGTGGTCAGGCGCCGCTAGTCGCTAGTCGCGGGTCGCCTGTCGTCGTAAGGGTGGCCGCCACGCCAGACGTTGATTTGTAAAGTTAGGTCTGAAAAAGAAACTTGGAATGGAGCAATTTATGCGTGAAAAAAAACTGACTGGTATGTTCTTTTTGATCACTTTGGCTACATGTGTGTTTTGCGCTGTCGCGCAAGATTTGACTCAGACCGGGGCGCCTCCTGCCAAGGTTACGGGGGTGTATATCAGCACCGGCGACAACCATTGGCTGG
>JAQVQN010000261.1 GCA_028701555.1 Kiritimatiellia bacterium
ATGCACTCCGGTGGGGCTGCGCGAGGATGACCCAGCGGTTCTGCCGCCCGAGGCCTTCAGGTGCGGGCAGTTGGTGTATGATCTGGTCTACACGCGACGGGCTACGCCGACCATGTGCGCGGCTCTGTCAGGAGGTGCCGAGGCGGTCAACGGAATGGGCATGCTCGTGTATCAGGGGGCTGCCGCATTTACGATATGGACCGGCCTGTGCGCTGACTCGGCAGCTATGCGTCTGGCGCTTGAAGAACACATTTACAAGAGCGCGAATTGAGATTGAATCCTGTCCGGAAAGGTCTTCTCGGATAAGTTCAAGCCAGGGAGGCTCGAAGTATTTCAGTAGCGGCAAGGGCACCCTCGCGCAGGATCTGGACGGCCCCATCCTCGCTGACGCGAATAACCGTGCTGGCCACGCCTTCAGGCGAAATGCCGCCGTCGATGACCATATCGGCCTCCAGCCCCACATCGCGCAAAGCCGCTGCCGCACTAAGGGCAGGCATGCTACCGCTGAGGTTGGCGCTGGTAACGCGCAGTGTTCCGCCGCACGCCTCCAGCAGGGCGCGGGTGAAGGGATGGTCAGGCACTCGAAAGCCTTCATAAACTTGACCGCATGGCAGCACCATCGTCAGGGCACCGGGCCAATAGGTTTCAGCGAGCTTGCGCGCGGCAGGTGGCATTGCGGCACCGAAAGCGGTGACGGCCTGTATGCCAGAGGCAAGCAGCGCCACCGGTTTGTCGTCTGCGCGTCCCTTTATCACGCGTATGCGCGCGACCGCTGCGGGATGCGCGGGATGTGCGGCGATGCCGTACACGGTGTCGGTGGGCAGAACCACGACCCCGCCGTTGTTAAGCAAGCGCGCTGCCTCTGCCAAAGTCCCGGGAGTGCTTGTAAGCATGGCGCTTTTTACCACACTTGAGATTGCGGCGCAAGGGGTGTAATATAACGGGTGCAATTCAACATAGTTGAATTAGCACCCGAGTTAGGAGTTAGGAGTTAGGAGTGAAGAGTTGAGGAGAATTTTGGAGTCTAAAAGGAATAAAAAAATGGGACAGGCGGTTCTGGTTACTGGAGGCAGCGGGTTTTTAGGCATCAACCTGATACGGTTTTTACTCCGCAAGGGCATCAAGGATGTCCGCTCGATCGATCTTGTGCCTTTTGACTATCCTGAAAAAGATCAGGTCAAGACACGGGTCGGAGACATACGCGACATGGACGCTGTGCGCGAGGTGATGGACGGAGTAACGTGGGTGGTGCATGCCGCTGCGGCCTTGCCGCTTTATTCTGAGCACGACATCATGACCACCGACGTGGACGGCACGCGCAACGTTCTGGCGGCCGCGCGCGAGGCTGGTGCGGAGCGCGCGGTGATGATCTCCTCAACGGCGGTTTACGGCATACCTGACCACCATCCGCTTTACGAGACTGACCGTCTGATCGGGGTCGGCCCTTACGGGTGCGCCAAGATACTGGCGGAGGAAGAGTGCCTCAAAGCGCGCGGGCAGGGTCTCTGCGTCCCTATCATCCGGCCTAAATCTTTCATCGGCCCCGAGCGGCTGGGGGTCTTCGCGCTCTTTTACGACTGGGCTCACACCGGGCATAATTTCCCAATGATCGGCAATGGGCGCAACCGTTATCAGTTGCTGGATGTTGAGGATCTGTGCGATGCGATCTGGCTGACGCTGACGCTGAACCAAGACACTGTGAACGACACATTCAACATCGGCGCGAAAGTGTTCACCACCATGCGCGAGGATTACCAGGCGGTGTTGGACGAGGCCGGTCACGGCAAGCGGATCGTCGGGTTCCCGGCGGCGCCGATGATCTGGACACTGCGTTTCTTGGAACTGCTGCGCTTGTCGCCGCTGTACAAGTGGGTGTACGAGACCGCCTGCGAAGACTCGTTCGTCAGCATCGAGAAGGCCCAAAGCGTGTTGGGTTATACGCCGCGGTATTCTAACAAAGACGCGCTGATCAGAAACTACCGCTGGTATGTGAAGAATCTTGATAACTTCAGGGAGGCGTCAGGAATCTCCCACCGTGTGCCTTGGAAACAAGGCATATTGCGTCTGGCCAAAATCTTTTTTTGATGATGAACTTGCATAATTACTGCAAGAATTGGAAATCAGGGCTCAGGGTATCAGGATCCAGAGCGAAAGGGTTACGAATGACAGGTTGTTGTGCGGCAGTATGGCCTAGGTTGTTTGCTGTGGCGGCGTTGTGTTGGCTGACCGGCGTTGCGTATGGCGAGGTCTATCGGCTGACAAGTCCTGTCGGCGATGTGCATGCCGAGATTGCGGTCAGTGATGGCGGGCAGTTGTATTATAAGGTCGGCAACAGTGCGTTGGACGTGGTGTCGTTCGCTGCTCTAGGGATCACGGTGGACAAAAAGGATCTCGGCAAAGTGAAGCGCCTGAGTATACTGCGTTTGCGCGATGAGCATGGTAGTTATCCCGTTCGTGGAGTACACGCGATGGCTAAAATGGATGCCACGCGCGCGCTTTATTACCTTGAGACGGATTCCGGCGTCAACTACGGCTTGCAGGCGATGGTTGCCTCGGAGGGTTTCGCCTGGCGTATATTGGTGCCTGGCGAGGGCGAGCGACGGGTGGAGGCTGAGACAGCCGGATGGCGTTGGCCGGACGGCAGCCGCGTATGGTACGCGTCGGGGCAACCGGCGGCTGGCGCATGGACTAATGCGGTTGTTAATGATTTGGCGGGCATGGATCCGGCCTGGCAGGCGCGGCTGCCGCTGGTGGTGGAACTGCCGCGTTCGCAAGGGTATGCGGCAATGATGGAGGTCATGCCCTGCGGGGCTTATGGCGCGCTTAGAATGCGGGCCGGGGATGAAGGCTTGATCAGCGGGCATCTGCTTGCTCCAGAAGGCATAAAGACTTACGGCGCGATCGAGATGCCTTGGCGTGTGATCATGCTGGCGCGGACGCTGGACGGACTGGTCAACAACGACCTGCTGAACCATTTGGCCCCGCCGCCTGATCCGGCGTTGTTTGAGAATGACGATTGGGTCAGAGGCGGCCGCAGCGTTCGGATCCCGACCGGGCCGGAAACCAGCGGGCGTGA
The DNA here is from genome assembly GCA_028701555.1 of Kiritimatiellia bacterium. Classification (GTDB taxonomy): domain Bacteria; phylum Verrucomicrobiota; class Kiritimatiellia; order RFP12; family UBA1067; genus JAQVQN01. Next base: position 3,077 of record JAQVQN010000261.1, read on the forward strand.
AAGTTTCACGTACGCGGCAGCGGTTGATCAGGCTGCAACGCTGGGTTTCGAGTACGCGACATTGGCAGCCGACTGGGATAAAGCCGATGACGCATGGGAGATTCTGAAAGAGTTGTGCGTTTACGGCAAAGCCAAGGGGGTCGGTATCTTTGTGACTCGGCAAGCGATGGAACTGGGTGCGCCAGAGAATGGTTATGCTGCCTTGCAAGGTTTTTTGGACAAGCTTCAGGCAGCGGGGGCGGTCGGCGTAAAAATGGACTTCCCCGGGCAAAGCACGGCAAAGGAGGAGGGTTTGGCCGGGCGTGTGCTACATGAGGCGGCACTGCGGCGTCTACTTGTCAACCTAAACCTAGACCTGCATCCGGCGGGTTCGCCGCGCACCTATCCCAACGAGCTGACGCGCGGCAGAATTCCGTTTGACCTGCCGGCGTCCGGCAACGCCGCGTTGTTGTTCACACGCTGCTTGGCGGGTCATGCCGGATACGGGACTTTTAATTTTTCCAGCAACGGCGAGACCACCTGGACGCACCGACTGGCCATGGGCGTGCTGGTCACATCACCGCTGATGCTGCTGGACTGCGAGCCGCGGCTTCTGCTGGATGAGTCACGGCTGGCGGCGGCGGCTCGGTTGATCAAGGCCTTGCCGACAGAGTGGGATGAAACGCGGGTGCTGGAGGGCAGCCGGATCGGCGAGCTGGCGGTCATGGCGCGGCGCAAGGGGGATGTCTGGCATGTGGCGATGGTGAACGGGACGCCGCGGATGCAGATCGCAACTTTCTCGCCGAGTTTCACAGGGTGGCAATCGCTGAAGGCCGCCTGTTTCAAAGATGTACCCGGGCGGCTGGCTGAGATGGATTTCGCGGAGCAGGAGTTATCGGGAAGCGAGACCATGATCTTAACGCTTGAACCGCACGGCGGTTTTGTGGCCAGGCTGGAGCGGGCGGCTGTCAAAAGCGTAGGGGATTAGCCAGGCACCAGCGGAATTGGAATAAAAGAAGTTGGTAACTTGAACATCGAACAATGAAGTTATTGGCAGGGACGCATCCCCGAGGCGTCCGCGGCGGTTTCGGGGAAACCGCCCTACCATTTTCAACACGGTTTTGGTGTGACAAAATGGCTACAGGTAAGGGAGCAGATGAAACGGTTTGAGATGAAAACGGTGGCGGAGCTGGCGACAGCGCAATATATGCCGAGGAGTACCGGCGGGGGAGAAGAGAAAG